>JBGOWQ010000083.1:0-5758 GCA_041478715.1 Thermodesulfobiota bacterium
GACGGCAAGGGCGCTCCCATGCTCTCGACGGTCATGGTAAGGAAGACTGCCCAGGAGCCGAAGTTCATCACGAGCAGGCGGAGGTACTCTGTGATTTGCTCAAACATATCGGTAGAATAGCGAGGAAGTCGATCGATGCGCAAACGGACATTGCTGATGCAATGGGAATATTTCCCTGGCCGCGTCAGTATCTATCATATGGAAGTTGCCAAAGGAGAACCAGATGCCTACGCCAAGCAAGGAGCAAGTCCTGGAAGCACTGCGGGAAGTCTATGACCCGGAAATCCCGATCAACGTGGTCGATCTAGGCATGATTTACGATATCATCATCGAGGGTGACAAGGTATCGGTGAAAATGTCTCTCACCGCACCCGGCTGCCCGCTGGCCGGCTCCATCACTGATGATGTCAAAAGCCACCTGTTGCGGGTGGACGGGGTGCAGGAAGCAGACGTGCAATTGGTTTGGGATCCACCTTGGACACCGGAACGGATCGATCGCGACGCCCTGAATCGTTTATTCGATCAGCGCAAACCCGCCCAGGAGCTTGTCCCCTAACCACGGTTCCCGCGCTATAGGTGGGTTTCTCCCGGGCAAGGTTGCACGCTAGTTACCGATCCCGCCATTGTTTCCTTGTATTGAGCAACACCAGGCCTGCGCACTGACCTCAAGGAATTTGATCTCTGCAAGTTTTCCACCCATCGCAGGGAGCCAATTTCGGTTCCGACTGCAAGCAATCCTCGCTTGCCGGACCAATCCAAGCTCCCTGCAATGGAGAAAAAGGAGATGGCGCCAAGGAAATCCCTTGGCGCTTACGGGTTCACCGTTTCCGCTTGAAGCGGAGGGCTTTCCTGCGCTTTTTCAGTTTGTGCTTGGTGATTGCTTTGCGACGCTTTTTGATGACTGAGCCCATCGTTACTCCCTGAAACGGGTATCGTTGTCAAGCGGGAAGTGTAGCAGAAACTGCGGGGATTGGAAAGCTGCATCGTTTCCTCAGTGGACACGGTGACTGGGACGGGAATCAATTGACGGGCTACGTGTTAGACTAATTGGAGAGTCACTGTTGGAGGAGCAATGAGATTTCGTCTGTTCAAAATCAAAGGGATCACGATCTATATTCATATCACTTGGTTGATCGTGTTTTTCCTTTTCACCTGGAGTTTGGCTTCCGGCTATTTTCCGGCAGTGCTTCCCGGCTGGACTGGGGCCGCCTATTGGGGAGTGGGGGCACTGGCCACCGTATTGCTCTTCGGGGGGGTTTTGCTGCACGAACTGGCCCATTCGTTGGTTTCAATCCGGCGGAAAATCAAAGTGGAGAGCATCACCCTCTTTATTTTTGGCGGGGTCTCCGCCATCGAGAAAGAACCGCAAGATCCCACATCGGAACTATTGATCGCCTTGGCTGGCCCGCTGGTCAGCCTGGTGATTGCCGGGTTGTCCTTTCTGATCGCCACCTTTAGCCCGGAACCGATTTCGTCGGCGCTGTTCTCCTATCTGTTCTGGATCAACCTCGTCCTGGCCGGTTTCAATTTGATTCCGGCGTTTCCCTTGGATGGTGGCCGAGTGTTGCGCGCGATTCTTTGGAAAGTGAAGAAGGATCAGCGCAAGGCTACCCGGATCGCTTCCGGCGTCGGGCTGGTGTTCGCCTATCTCCTGATCCTATTGGGGTTTCTCTGGCTGCTGCGCGGCGACCTGATCGATGGGATCTGGTTCATCATTCTGGGGTGGTTTCTGCAATCCTCGACGGAAGGAAGCTATCAACAACTGGTGGTCAGGCAATCGCTGGAAGGCTTGCAGGTTAGCCAGATCATGTCCAAGGAACTCTCGATGGTGCCACCCAACATCAGCCTGGAACAACTAGCCCACGAGCACTTCCTGGATCGAACGGAAACGTCCTTTCTGGTGGCCTGGGGAGATCAGATTGAAGGAATCGTCACCCTGTCCGACATGCGCAAAGTACCGCGGGACCAATGGGCTCGGGAGACCGTGCGTACCGTGATGACGCCTCTCGACCAAGTGGAGAAGGTGTCACCCGGCGATTCGACCTATGATGCCTTGATGAAAATGACTGCGCGCGGCGTTGGCCGCCTGCCGGTGATGGAGAACGGCCAGATCGTGGGTCTTATTACCCGCCAGGGATTGTTGGATGCCATCCGCATCCGGACGGAACTGAAGAATCGGGAAAACCGCTAATTAGATTCGCCCCAGCACCAGGGCAATGAGAGCCATCCGTACGTACATCCCGTTCTGCACTTGGCGGAAGTAGGCCGCACCGGCGAAAGAGTCCACATCGGTGGCGATTTCACTTACGCGTGGCAGGGGATGCAAAATCGTTAGGCCCGGCTTGCCCGCATCGACCATGGCTCGGGTCAGGATGAAGGCATCCTTCAGCCGCTCATACTCCGCCGGGTCCGCAAACCGCTCTCTCTGAATCCGGGTCATATACACTACGTCCGCTCGTTGCAGCGCCTCGCTGAGGCTGTCGGTCTCCTCGATGGCTACACCATGGGCTGTCAGCTCGGTGGTGATCTCGGTCGGCATCGCCAGGGCCGGGGGTGCCACGAACAAAAGGCGGGAGCGGTAATGCTTTAGCAGCTCCACCAAGGCATGGACGGTGCGACCATGTTTCAAGTCGCCTACCAGGGCCACGGTCAAGTCCTCCAGGGACCCTTTCTCGGTTTTGATGGTGAGCATATCCAGCAAGGCTTGCGTGGGATGCTGACCCGCACCATCACCGCCGTTGAGGATGGGGACGCTGGCTACTTCTGCCGCTTCCGCGGCCGAGCCGATCCGCGGGTGACGGATGGCGATGACGTCGGTGTACTGACAGACGGTGCGGATGGTATCCTGCAGCGTTTCCCCTTTCGCGCTGGATGAGGTACCGGCTTCCGCAAATCCCACCACCGAACCGCCCAGCCGGAGCATCGCCGACTCGAAGGAGAGGCGGGTGCGGGTGGAAGGCTCGAAAAACAGCGTGCCCAGCACATTGCCGGGGCAGAGATGGAGAGAGGGTCGCGTTTTCAACTCGTTGCGGAAGTCTTCCGCCACCGCCATCACCCTCTCAATTTCCATTTTGCTGAACTGCTTTCCACTTAAGATGTGCTTCCCTTTGAAATCCGGCCATTGGTCCATGTTCAATTCCTCATTTCCACTCTGCAATCAGGCGGGATAGAATTGCGATCCCGGCCTGGATTTCCACCGGTGTCAGCGCGCAGAAGGGCAGGCGGATGAAGCGGTCCCCCCGGCCCTCAGCGAAGAAACCGCAACCATCGGTGAGGGAAAGGCCGGCTTCCTTGCCCCGACGCAGGAATTCCGCTGACTTCAGGTCTTTGTTCACAGTCAAACCAACGAAGAACCCCCCCTCCGGTTTCACCCAGCTGGCCAGTCCGTCCATCTTCTGGGCCAAGACGTCCAACATGGCATCCATCCGCGGACGGTAGAGAGCGTGCAGCCTTTCAATTTGTGCCGGCAGCCAATCCCGGTCCAGGTATTCGAACACGGTGGCCTGGGACAACAGAGCCGGCGTGATATAGGTGTCCTCGGCCCGCTTGACCAGGGGGTCAATCCATTCCTGGGGACCGAACACAGCGCCTACGCGCAATCCGGGGCTTAGCAGCTTGCTAAAGGAGGTCAGCTGCAAGGTGCGCTCGGGAACCAGGGACTGTAGGGTGGGAAGTTCCTTTCCGCCATAGCGCAACTTACGATAGGGAACGTCCTCCACGATCAGCAACGGATAGCGACGGGCGATTTCCGCTACCTTCTGTCGCTTCTCCGCGCTGAGAGTGGAGCCGGTGGGATTCTGAAAATCGGTGATCAGGTAGGCCAACCGCGGTCGGTGAACTTGCACCAGTTGCTCCAGAGCGGCCACATTCAGGCCATCTTCTTCCATTGGCACGGTTAGCACTTGAGCGCCGGCTCGGCGAAGAACGGTGATCGCCCGGTCGTAGGAGGGTCGCTCGACCAGGGCTACACCGCCAGGCCCAACGAAGGCCGACGCGATGAAATCCAGGATTTGCAAGGCACCCTGGCTCAAGAGGACTTGTTCTGGTTGGACACCGTTTTCCGCGGCTATCCGTTCCCGCAGAAGAACGAATCCACGCGATTGTCCGTATTGCAGGATGGTGTTCCAATGCTTGCGGATCGCATCTTGGGCACACTCCCGGATCTGATCCACCGGGAACGCTTCCGTGGCGGGTACACCGCGGGTAAACGCTATCACGTTTCTTCTCTCCTTCCCCTACCTCAATGTAGTGGGATCCACTTTGCCGGCTTGGGTTGGGAGAAACTGGGCCGACCCGGGGGTCTGGCGGATCTCGCCGTGATCGAGCAACACTCGCCCCCGCTGCAGGGAGAAGACGGGTTTGCCGAGGCATTCCCGCCCGTCAAAAAGGGTGTAACCGCTGCGGGTGTGTTGCGATGAATGGGTGATGGTATGGGCTTGCTGCGGATCGAACAGGACCAGGTCGGCATCGGAATTCACCTGCAGCGCGCCCTTTTTCGGCCAGAGGCCGAAGATTTTGGCCGGGTTTTCGCTCATCACCTGCGCCAAGCGGGGCAAGGAAATCCAATCCCGATTGATTCCTTCATCGTAAACTACTTCCAGCATCGTTTCGCATTCCGGTGAACCGTATGCGGCTTGGAAGAAGTCATCATCCTGTTTCTTGGCCTTGGCAGCGTGGTCCGAACCAATGGTATCGATCGTGCCGTCCCCAAGTCCTTGCCAGAGAGCCCGGCGGTCCGATTCCCGCCGGATCGGGGGGCCGACTTTGGCCCATGCACCGAACCGCTGATAGATGGCTTCCGTCAAGCCAAGGTAATGCGGGCAGGTTTCAGCGTAAACCCAGCGACCCTCCGCTTTCAGGCGGCGAATCACCTCCACGCCGGCGGCAGCCGTATTATGCACGATGTAGATCGGACATCCGGCCACCTGGGCGAGACGGATGGCCCGATGGACGGCCTCGGCCTCCAGGATGTCCGGATTGGTCTGTAGGAACACCTCCTGCTGCAAACGGCCTTCCTTGACCAGATACTTGTCCTCCCAGTAGTCATTGGCCAGGCCGTTTTCGGCATGAACCATCAACAGTCCACCCTCGTGGGCCAGCATGTCCGCAGTGGCTGTCAGCCAATAGTCATCCGTCATCCACTTCAGCTTGGCGTAGGCCATGAAGATCTTGCCGGAGGTGATGCCCAAAGGAAACATCTGCGGGATCAGCGGCACTTGATTTGGCGCATCGAAAAAGCCGGCGTGCAGGCTGAAGTCAAGGATGGAGTGGGTCAAACCTGTGTCCCGAAACCACTTGATGGTGTCCAGCACTGGCTGACCCGGTTTGATGTATGCATAATGGATCTGATAGGTGATGCCGCCGTAGGCGGCTACCTGGGAGATATTTTCCAAGTTGTCTTCGTACACGGGATGAACGTGGGCATCGATGAAACCGGGAAAAACCAGCAAATCGGTGGCATCCACGGTCCGCTCTGCTCGGGCCGGATCCATCCCGGATTCCACCTGAACGATTTTTCCCCCCTCTATGGCAATGTCCGCCTGCCGCATGCCGCTGCCTGTGACAATTAAGCCGCCCTGAATCAAAAGGTCCATCGGGTGTCTTTCCTTACCGGCCCGCCACGGCTTCGATCTCCACCAGAGCGTCCGGGTCGGGTAGGGCCGAAACTGCGACACAAGTACGGGCTGGGAAATCACCGGGGAAGAATGAGCGATAGGCATCGTTCATGCGGAGGAATAATTTGATGTCGGTGAGGAAA
>JBGOWQ010000099.1:0-5358 GCA_041478715.1 Thermodesulfobiota bacterium
ATCTTCGGGGTGACGTATCAAGTATCTAACCTATGGATGGTGGTGCTGGTTTTCTTCCTGGCGATGGTGGCGTTGTACGGCGTGGGGATGCTGCTCGCTTCCCTGTTCTTGTTGTCCGGGCGAGAAGCCTGGAATCTATCGAATATGCTGCAAGAGCCGGTCTATCTTGTCTCCGGTTTCTATTTTCCCGTGCGCAGCCTGGGAGTTTGGGGAGCGGCTGCGGCCTCCGTCATTCCCCTGACCCTGGGACTGGATGCCATGCGGCAGTTGTTGTTCATGGCCGACCCCACCCTTGGATTCCTTGCACCGTGGGTGGAATGCCTGATCCTGCTGGCCCTCTGCCCGGTCTTTCTTTGGCTGGCCAAAGTGTTTTTGGCGAAGATGGAGCGTCTGGCTCGGATTGAAGGGAGGTTGACGCTGCGATGGCAGTAGAGATCGGCGGTGTCCCTCCCATCACGTTGCGGCAGCGAATCTGGCTCCAGTTCAAGAACGCCAGCCGACTGGGCTGGCTGATCGAGAGCAACTGGGCGGACCCCTTCGTGTTCGCGATCTACACGTTGGTTCGTCCCTTGGCCGGCGCCTTCATTCTAGTTTTCATGTACCTAGTGGTGGTCCAGGGATCCACCGCCAACCCATTCTTTGCCCACATGTATCTGAGCAACGCCTTCTTCATGTATGTCGGTCGCGTGATGATGGCGCTCTCCTACGCCATCATCGATGACCGCGAGCATTACGAGATGCTGAAGTATATCTACATCTCTCCGCTGGAACTGTTCGTGTTTCTGGTGGGGCGGGGCATGGCCCAGATGGGTACCACTACTATCTCGGTGTTGGTGACGGTGTTGCTGGGTTTGTGGCCCCTGGGGATGCGCATTCCCTGGGCGGACGCGAACTGGGGTCTGTTCGTTCTGGCGATGGTGTTGGGGCTGGTGGCCATCCTATTTATGGGGTATCTGCTGGCTGGAATCTGCCTGTTTCTGGCGCGTCACGCCTTCGCCATTGCCGAAGGAATCGCCGCCGTTCTCTATTTGTTGGTCGGTGCCGTTTTCCCTGTTAGCGTCCTCCCGGTCTGGCTGCAGGTGATTTCCCGCGCGTTTCCGTTGACATACTGGCTGGAACTGATCCGCCGTTCTCTGTTAGGCTCCTCCTTCGATCAAACCTGGACGACGGTTTCCAACCTGACGCTGGTTTTTTGGTTGGCCGGCCTGACCGTGCTTTTCGGCTTGATCGCCTTTCTCGTCTTCCGTTGGGCGGATGGCTTGGCAAAACGGCGGGGACTGATCGACCAAATCTCCGGTTATTAGTGCAGAAGGATTATAATAAAACGAAGCCCAGTGCATGAGAGGAGCCAAGGATGCCCTTTACCCAGGCTGAGTGTCTGAAAGCGCGGGAGGATTTTCCTTCCTTGTCCCGCACCGTCGGGAGATGGCCGGCAGCATTCCTGGACGGGCCGGCCGGGACCCAGGTCCCCCGCTCGGTAATTGAGGCGATTGCCGGCTACTACCGGACCTGCAACAGCAATAGCCATGGCGCCTTTATCACCTCCCAAGAGACGGACCGGGTCGTGCAAGACAGCCGGGATGCCGTGGCGGCCTTTCTCAATGCACCGAGCGGGCAGGAGATCTCGTTCGGCGCCAACATGACCACCCTCAACTTCTGCCTGAGTCATGCCCTGGCGCGGTCAATGCGGTCGGGCGACGAAATCCTGATCACCCAGCTCGACCACGAGGCCAACCGCGGACCCTGGCTGCACCTGGGGGAGCAGGGGATTGTGGTGAAGGAAATTGCCTTGCGGCCCGACGGCACGCTGGATGAAGCGGACCTTAAGGCCAAGATCGGCGAACGCACCCGCCTGGTGGCGATGGGATATTCGTCCAACGCTCTGGGCACGGTGAATAACGTAAGCCTGGCACGCCGTCTGACCCGGGAGTTGGGCATCTGGCTGCTAGTGGACGCCGTGCATTACGCACCGCACTTTCCGCTCGACGTGGCCGTGCTCCAGCCCGATTTCCTCCTCTGTTCGGCCTACAAGTTCTATGGCCCTCATGTAGGGATTCTCTATACCCGCTCCGGCCTGCTGGAGCAGCTCCGGGCGGACAAGCTCCGGACCCAGCTGGACACGGCGCCCGAGCGGATCGAAACCGGTACCCTTAATTTTGCTGCCATTGCCGGCGTCAAGGCCGCCGTGGATTACATCGCCTCCTGGGGCCAGGGAACCATTCTCCGCCGTCGTTTGGTCGAAGCCATGGAAGGGATCGCCGCCTACGAACACGCATTGGCGCGGCACTACTGGCAGGAAGTCACCCGAATCCCGGGAGTCACCGTCTGGGGGCCGGGATTCGCCGGCGGCGAACGGTCACCGACGGTCTCCATCACCATCGATGGGTTTTCGCCGCGGGAGGCAGCGACCCAATTAGCGGCGAAAGGGATTTTTCTCTGGGATGGGGATTTCTATGCGATCCGGGCGATGGAAGTCTTCGGATTGGCCAAGACCGGCGGCGTGCTCCGCACCGGGATTTCCCTCTACAACACGCAGGCGGAAATCGACCGCTTGCTGGACGGTCTGGAGGAACTGGCTCACACCGGGCAGCGGCAATGATCCGGATCCTGCTCGTCGGGTTTGGCCATGTCGGCCGTCGTCTGGTAGAAATCCTGGCGGACCGATCCCTTTATCCGGGGCTAACCAGCCTGGACGTGTCCCTCGTTGGGATCACCACCGGGAGACACGGATCCCTGATCCGTCCGCAGGGGATTGACCTTCCTGCTGCTCTAAACGATTGGCGATCCGGCGGGCATTTTCCTGGCGCCACCGGCCGGCTTCCCATGATGGATAGCCTGCAAGCGATCCGCTCGCTCGATTACGATGCGTTAGTGGAGCTGTCCACTCTCAGCGTTACGACCCGAGGGGAACCCGCCATCACCCACGTGCGGGAAGCGCTGGCGCGCGGCAAACACGTCATTACCTGCAACAAAGGCCCGGTGGCCTGGGCTTATCGTCCCCTGCGCAACCTGGCCGCTGTGCGGGAAGTGTCCTTCCTCTACGAGGGCACGGTAATGGACGGAGCACCCGTGTTCAATCTGGCACACCGATGCCTGGTAGGAAACACGATTTACCGGATCGAGGGGATCCTCAACTCCACTACCAACGTCATTCTGGCGGCGATGGAAAACGGATTGAGCCTGGAGCAAGGTCTGGCACTGGCTCAACAAGAGGGTGTGGCCGAGGCGGACGCGCGCCTGGACCTCGACGGCTGGGATGCGGCGGTTAAGCTCAGCGCCCTGGCGAATGCCGTGATGGGCGGCGAGCTGTTACCGGAGGAAGTGGAGCGCCAAAGCCTGTTCTCTTTGTCTCCCAGGCAAGCGCGAACTACTCTGGCGCGCGGTTTCCGTCTGAAGATGGTCTGCCGGGTGGAACGTGACGACAGCGGTTTGCACGCATCGGTGAAAGCCACGGAAGTGCCCCTCTCCGACCCGCTGGCGTTGGTAGCGAATTGGGGTTCGATGATCCGAATCTCCACGGATTTGCTGGGACAGTTCACCCTCACCCAGGAAAACCCCAATCTGACCAGTACCGCCTACGCCGTGATCAGCGACCTGTTTTCTCTTACAGGAAGGTCAGAAAACGGACGATCCCGGATCGATCCTGGAGGATAGCATTTAGAAAGGAGTAAATGATGCCATGACAAGGCCGCATGATTGGTCTCCACCACCGGATTGGAAAAGAATCACGACGATCGAAGCCCACGCCGGCGGGGAACCCCTGCGGGTAATCGTGGAGGGGTTGCCTCCCATCCCGGGTGACACCATCCTGGCCAAGCGGCGTTTCCTGAAGGAAAACCTGGATTTCCTGCGCACGGCACTGATGTGGGAACCACGGGGCCACGCCGACATGTATGGCGCCATCGTGACGGAGCCGGTGACCCCGGACGGCGACATTGGCGTGCTGTTTCTACATAACGAGGGTTTCAGCACGATGTGCGGGCACGGCGTGATCGCGTTAGGCAAGGTGCTGCTGGATACCGGTTGGCTGGAGAAGCCGGGGGACGAGCCCGTGATCCGCATGGACACCCCCGCTGGCCGGGTGACGGCGACGGCGCACCGTTCCGCCGGAACCGTGCAGACCGTTTCCTTCCAGAATGTGCCCTCCTTCGTTTACGCCCAAAACCAGATCGTGGAGATTCCTGAAGTGGGCTCCATTCACTACGACGTAGCGTTCGGTGGCGCGTTCTATGCCTTTGTGCGAGCCGAAGCTCTCGGCATCGGGTTGCAGCCCCAGGATTTCCGCCTTTTAATCGACTTGGGCACGAGGATCAAGCGGGCTGTGATGGCGAGCCTGCCGATCACCCATCCCTTTGAGGAAGACCTCGGGTTTCTCTACGGCACCATCATCGTCGGTGCTCCGATGGACCCCGTAAACCATAGCCGGAACGTTTGTGTCTTCGCCGACGGGGAAGTGGACCGTTCTCCTACCGGCACCGGCGTCAGTGCTCGTACGGCCCTGCACGTCCTCCGCGGGGAAATTGCCCTGGGAGAACCCTTTACGGTGGAAAGCATCCTGGGGACTTGCTTTACCGGCAAAGCAGTAGCCCAAACGCAATTCGGCCCCTATGCCGCCGTCATCCCTGAAATTTCAGGCCAAGCTTCCATCGTCGGTCGAGCCCAATGGTGGCTCGACCCCACGGACCCCCTGCAGCACGGGTTTATCCTTCGTTAGCGTCACGGTGTAAACCCCACCTTCCCGGGACGCGACTTGATCTGTCTTGAAATGACAAAGGCGACGCGACTATACTGTCTGTCTGGTGAAACAATTCCTGGCAAGCGACGTCGGCGGAGAGGAGGTTAGAAGAGACGCAATTCTTCAGTTTCGGTAAAGCAGTCCCAGTCCACTTTGAAAGGTAGGGAGAGGAAAAGATGAGGAAAGTTTTCGTTTCACTGTTCGTAGCGATGTTGTCCCTGATGCTGTTGCTTACCGGCTGCGGTGGTGGCACGACCACCCCCACAGCTACCCCCACCACCCCACCGCCGACAGAGACCCCCCCTCCACCCCCCGCCGAGAAAATCATGATCGGATTGCAGGCTCCGATTACCGGTGACTTCTCCGCGGAAGGCCAATGGGCCAAGCAGTGCGTGGAAGTGGCGCAAGATCTGATCAATAAAGCCGGCGGCGTGCTGGGCAAGCAGATAGAGATCGTCGTGGTGGATGATGGTTCCAATGCCAAGGACAGTGCCACCGCCGCGCAGAAGATGATTTCCCAGGGCCTGAAGGAAGTAATCGCTTCCTATGGCTCCTCCGTGACCCGTCCCGCAGCAGACCTCTACGACAAGAACAAGGTCGTTTCTGTCGGTTATGGCTGCACG
>JBGOWQ010000019.1:0-10581 GCA_041478715.1 Thermodesulfobiota bacterium
AGGAAATCAACCGGTGGGAGTGAGCCAATCCCCCGGTGAGAATGATCCGGTCCACTTGGCCCTTAAATACGGTGGACATCGCTCCAATCTCCTTCGCGATCTGGTAAGCCATGGACTGGTAGACTTCTGTGGCCTGCAAATCTCCTTGATCCATCCGTCGTTCCACTTCGCGGGCATCGTTGGTGCCCAAATAGGCAGTCAGTCCACCTTGCTTGGTCATCCGTGCCAGGATTTCTTTTTCTGAATGCTGCCCGGCGAAAGCCATGCGCACCACGTCCGCCGGAGGCAAAGGTCCGGAGCGTTCCGGCGAGAAAGGACCGCCGGTGTTGGAGGAGTTGGCATCGACAATGTGGCCTCCATCCAGAGAAACCACCGAGATCCCTCCGCCCAGATGGGCCACTACGAAACGGCAATCCTCCAGCTTCTTCCCCATTTTGTGGGCCACTTGATGCGCTACGGCACGAATGTTTAGGGCATGGGAAAGTGCGCGCCGGGGGAGTTCCGGTAAACCGGAATAGCGAGCCAGGGGACTGAATTCATCCACGGAAACCGGATCGACGATGTAGGCTGGGATTTCACCCTCCGCCGCGAGAGCAGTGGCCAGGAACGCCCCCAGATTGGAAGCGTGCTGGGCTTGCGGTCGGAATCGCAAATCGTCGAGCATCTGCCGGTTGATACGGTACACTCCGGCAGGGATTGGCTTCAGCAGTCCACCACGGGAAATGATGGCATCAAATCGAATGTCCGGCACTTTTTCCTGCAACCAATGACGAAGGTCCTTTTCTCGCAACGGAAGTTCTTCCAGCAAGTCAGCTGCTTTGGTCTGATGTTCCACCACGTCCTGGGCCACTTTTTGTTCCCCTCGGTAGACTGCAATCTTGGTGGAGGTTGAGCCGGGATTCAAAATGAAAAGGGTGGGTTCTGTCACTCTTGGCCTCCGATCATTTCCGCCGCATGCGCCAGAACCACGCGCGAAATCTGGCTACCCGCCAGCATCCGAGCGATTTCCTCGATCCGTTTCGTGCCCGACACCTCTTCCAGTCTGACCACGCTCCGGTTTTGTTCATTACTTTTTTGCAGTACGAAATGGGTATCCGCCAGAGCAGCGATCTGAGGCAGGTGCGTAATACATAGCACCTGGTGTACGCGTGAGACTTCTTTTAGCATTCCGGCCAGCCTCTCTCCTACGCGCCCGCCAATGCCGGCGTCGATCTCGTCGAAGATGAGCGTGGATTGGCGATCGTGACTGGCAATCGCTGCTTTGATCACCAGCATCAACCGCGACAACTCTCCTCCGGAAGCGACCCGTGCAATCGGGCGTTCTTTTTCACCGGGATTGGCCGAGAAGAGAAACTCGACGCGGTCGAGACCGGAGGGCAGCAATTCGTCCTCAGGCAAGGCCTGATAGTCGATCCGAAATAAAGGATGGGAAATCCCCAAATCCGACAGTCCCTGGAGGATCAGTTGTTCCAAACTGGCCGCCTTGTCCCGTCGCAGCTCCCGGAGTTGCATCAGAGAATCCCGTAGTTGTTCGCGTGCAGCACTTTGTTGTTCCCGCAGCGTTTCAATCCGGTGGTCTACTGCCTCCAGATCCGCCAGGGAGGCTTCAACGGTTTCGCGATAGGCCAAAACCTGGGGGAGCGTGTCCCCGTATTTGCGCTTCAGTCTTGTCAGCAGATCCAGACGCTCTTCCACTTCTTCCTTGCGGGATTCGTCCAACTCCAGGTCGTTTAAGAAACCCTTGAGCTCCCAGAGGAAATCGCCCAGCTCGGCATTCAGCCCGTCTAGACGTTGGTGCAGGTTTTGCAGGCTGGGATGCAAAGCGGCAATCGCGGCAAAATCCCTGCTGACCTTCTCCAGCCGGTCCAGGCTTCCCAGGTTCCCTTCGCTCCGCAAGATTCCTGCCAGAGAAAGCAGGAGATCGCGGATGTGTTGTTGGTTGGCGAGGTATTCATGCTCTGTTGCCAAATCCTGGTCTTCCTCGGGACGCAGATGCGCTTGTTCGATTTCCCGGATTTCAAACCGGAAAAAATCCATCTGCCGTTCCCGCTCGCTCAATCGCTTCTCCAACGCATTCTTCCGTGCTGCCAGGGTCTTGCAGGCCGCCAACAGTCGCTCGGTTTCCAACCGCAAGGCCATGGCTTCCCGTCCGCTGAAGCGATCCAGCAAATTCATTTGATACGCGGTGCTGGTGAGGTCTTCGTGCTCCTGTTGTCCATGCAAATGCAGCAGAGGCGTCAAAGTCTCCTTCAATACGCCCAGTGAAACCGACTTCCCGTTGATCCGAACCCTATTCTTTCCCTCGGCGGATACTTCCCTCGACACGGACAGAGCGCGTCCCCTCTCCTCCGATTACTGCTGTGTTCCCTGTTCCTGGGGTACCTGGAGAACCGCGTTGATTGTCAGCAGCGTTCCGAAACGGCCGATCAGGTCCGTCGGTGCCCGGCCGCCAAGCAGAAGCGAGATCCCGTCCACGACCAATGACTTCCCCGCTCCCGTTTCCCCGGTGAACACGTTCAGGCCGGGTCGCAGCTGACAAGTCAATTCCTCCAGGATCGCCAGGTTACGGATGGAGATCGTTTCGATCAACGATAACCCCACATCAGCTTTTCTTGGATCCGATGAAGAAACGAATCCTTTTCAAAAAAAACCAGACGCGCTTGCTTGGAACCAAGCCGAATGATCAGGTGTTCTGACGACGATATAGGCATCGCTTCCTGGCCATCGAGTACCGCCAGCGCCTGACCTTCTCCCGCCAGGGAAATCTCCACCCGGGATTGGGGTGCCAGCACCAGTGGTCTCACAAATAGGCTATGGGGAGAAATCGCCACCAGCTCCAGACAGGGCAGGGCCGGCAGAATCAGGGGGCCGCCGCAGGCCAGGGCATACGCGGTGGACCCGGTTGGCGTAGAGACCAGCAGACCATCCCCGTTGACCACGCCCATATCGACTCCGTCCACCGAGACTGACAAAGAACACATCCGACCCGGACGGCCGTGAGAAACCACGCACTCATTGAGGGCATAATGAGTCCGATTGCCGATTTCCACCTGCAGCAAGTCGCGGGCCTCCACCAAAAAATCTCCCGCATTGAGCCGTTCCCAATCCGCTTCGATCCTTTCCCGATCCGATGCGGTCATGAAGCCCAGATTTCCCAGGTTGACGCCCAGCACGGGGCAAAGATCCTGGTTTATGTGCACACAACGCAGCAGCGTCCCGTCTCCGCCCAGGCTGAGGATTAAATCCGGTTGTTCCGGTGGAAAGGTTGCCCGACCCGGGAGGATGTCTTTCAAGACGGGGGAAACCAGTACTCGGGTCTCCTTCGTCTCGATCATCCCCACCAATCGGTGCAGGAAATCAAGCGCTTCCAGTTTATCCCGGTTCGCAAAAAAGCCGATTCGCCGGAAGCTCAACGGATCCTCCCGCTGACCTCCAGCTCCCGCAGCGCTTCCCGGGCCTGGCTGGCGATATGGCTTGGCGACAACCCGGATCGTTGCAATAAATGCTCCCGGCTGCCAATGCCGGGCAGATCGGAGATGGCCAACAAGCGGATCTTATCCGCGGGGTACCCTTCATGATTGAGCAGCTCCAGGACGGCTGAGCCCAATCCCCCCCGGCTAGTGTTCTCTTCCGCGAGGAATAGCAACGAATACTGGTGATAGGCCGACAAGATCAACTCCCGGTCCAGTGGGCTTAAGAAGCGCAAATCATAGACAGCCGGGTCGCGCCCCTCCTTTTGCAATTCCATCGCTGCCTGCCGGACCAGAGAAACCATCCCGCCCAGGGCCAGGAAAGCGATGCCCTTTCCTTCCTGCACCTTGCGCCCCTTACCCCAGGGGATGGAATGAAATTCACCGGTAGGAAGGTAGGCCTCCGGGATGGTGGATTTCGGATATCGGATGGCCACAGGTCCTGTCTGCCCAAGAGCCGTAAAGATCATATTGCGCAATTCCTCCCCACTGGCGGGTGCCAGGATCGACAATCCGGGCATGATCCGCAGGAAGCTCAGGTCGAAAATCCCCTGGTGCGTCGATCCGTCTCCCGGTACCACCCCTGCCCGGTCCACCAGGATCAGAACGGGTAACTCTTGCAGGCAGATGTCGTGCAGGATTTGGTCGAAACCCCTTTGCAGGAAGGTTGAGTAAATCGCCACGACCGGTCGCAATCCGCCCAGGGCCAGACCTGCCGCGAAACTCAAGGCATGCGACTCGGCAATGCCTACATCGAAAAACCGTTTGGGGAAACGATCGGCAAACGTCGACAATCCCGTTCCATCCGCCATGGCTGCCGTGATACAAACGATTTTTCGATTCAGCTCGCCCAGATCCGCTAGGGTTTCCCTTACGACGTCGGTGAAGGTGGAATGCAAGTCCCGGCGCGGGTTTCCGCTGGCAATATCGAAGGGGGGAGAAGAGTGGAAAAGGGTGGGGTCCCTTTCGGCGGGCGAGTAACCGCGGCCTTTTTGGGTCAAGACATGGACCAGTACGGGTGTGGAAAAACCCTTGGCCCGCTCGAAAACGGAAATTAGGCTTTTCAGGTCGTGCCCGTCGATCGGACCCAGGTAGGAGAAGCCAAAGCTTTCAAACAATACGTTGGGCAGCAACCAAGCTTTCAAACCGAACTTGAATCGGTCGATCCAATGGATCATCCGTTGCCCCACATGGGGGAAATGAGCGAGCTGTTTTTTGGTCCATTGCTTGAACCCACGATAGCGGGAGGAAGAACGAAGCTTGCCAAGTTGCTTGGCCAATGCTCCCACATTGGGAGAGATCGCATGTTCGTTATCATTTAAGACCAGGATCAAGTCTTTCTTCAACAGAGCGCTGTTGTTGAGCGCTTCCAAGGCAAGACCCCCACTGATGGCACCGTCTCCCATGATCGCTACGATCTTGTGATCTTCTCCCAGGATGTCCCGCGCCGTGCGCAAACCCAGCGCCTGTGACAACGAAGTGGACGCGTGCCCGGTGTTGACGGTATCGTAGATCGATTCCGAGCGAAGGGGAAAACCACACAATCCATCATCCTGTCGCAATCGGCAAAACTGGTCTTGCCGTCCGGTTAGCAGTTTATGGGCATAAGTCTGATGCCCGACATCCCATACCAGTACATCTTGCGGGGTTTGAAACACATAATGCAGGGCCAGGGTCAGTTCTACCACGCCGAGATTGGACGAAAGATGGCCACCGTATTGCGCAACCTGTTCGATGATCCGACCGCGCAACTCGCCAGCGATTTGGCTGAGAGCTTCGATGTCCAAGGACTTCAAATCCTGGGGGGAATGAATCTTCTCCAGCAAGCTCAGCGGCTCCTTCCCTGCAAATATACGGCGAAGTCAGATAAAACAGAAGCCCGCCGGGAGAGAGGCATCAAAGCGGTCTGTGCCAATTCTGTCTCCTTCGCAATCCTGATCTTGGCCTGACTCTCTCCCAATTGCCGCGCCATCGAAGGCTCACCGGATTCCAAGTCCAGCAAATCATCACACATCTGGAAAGCGAGCCCCAAATGGAGACCGTATTCCGCCAAGGCAGAAAGATGTTCTCGGCATGCTCCAGCCAAAGTACCGCCCAGCAATAGGGCCAGCTGGAAAAGCTTGGAGGTTTTCCACTGGTAGAGGGTGTTCCACTCCTCGACGGTCCGTTCTCTTGAGCCGATGTCATCGAATTGTCCGCCGATGATCCCTCTTCCGCCAAACATCTCTCCGATCTGTGCCAGGACTCGGGTTGCATGCAACGTCTCTTCCTGTTGCAGGTTTTGCGCGATCCATTGGACTCCCAGGGCAAACAAGGCATCTCCGGTTAAGATCGCCGGTCCGATTCCGAACGCTTTATGGCAGGAAGGTTGGCCCCTGCGCAGGTCCGCATCGTCCAACCCCGGCAAATCATCATGCACTAAGGTGAACGTATGAAGGCATTCCACGCCGCAGGCCGCCTTTAGAACTCGAGCCGCCGGTTTGCCGAAGACCTCCGCCGCCCAAATCAATAGAACCGGACGAAGACGTTTGCCCGATCCCAGCAAGACGTAGGACAACGGATCAGCCACGATGGGAGGGAATCCCTCCTCCTTTAAAAAACGAACCAGCGCCTGATCAACGGAAACCCGAACGCTTTGATAGAGTTCAACCATCATCGGATCCGAAACGAGTCGAAATGCGGTGGTTCCTGCACTTCTTTCATCTCCAGCGCATCGACCTGCGCCAGCATCGGTCCCTGCCGAAGGATTTCACAGAACTGATTCAGGACTTGCGGGTCCCCCATCGCCAACACTTCGACACTCCCTTCGGGTAGGTTCCTGACGTAGCCCCGGATGCCCAGCAGGCGTGCCTGTTGGACCGTCCACTGACGGAAGCCCACTCCCTGGACCTCACCCCAGATTCGTATCTCGAAGGATTTGCTCATTTTCACGGATGATGGACCCCAGGATTCCATTCACAAAGCGGTTGGAATCCGGTGAACCGTATTTTCGGGCAAGTTTGATGGCCTGGTCTGCGACGACCGCAGCGGGTGTCTCTTTTGTGTAAAGGAGTTCAAATGTGGCCAGCCGGAGGACGCTGCGATCGGTGGAAGAGATCCGCTCCAAATCACGGTCTGGCGATAAACGGGCGATGATCGCATCGATCCGGGTTCGGTTCTGGGAAACACCTTGGACCCAATCTCTGGCCCGACGCCAGATATCAGGGTCCGGCTGGCGCTCAACGCATTCCTCCGCTTCCCGCATCGTCAAACCACCCATGTCCATGCGATACAGCAGGAGAAAGGCGGTTTCCCTAGCTTTTTGCCGCCTCATGCTTGATGAAGTCCACGTCCTCTACCACCACGTCCACGGTGGCGACTTCCGCTCCGATCAGATTCTCCACGGCGCGCTTTACTTGCTCCTGCACGCGGCGGGAAGCCTGAAGCAAGTCGATACCATAGTAGAAAGCCAGGTGCAACTCCAGGTGCACTTTTTCATTCTCTGTGCGTAGGTGGATGCTCTTCTTGGGATCCGAGCTCCAGGGGAAATGGGGGATTGCTCGGCTCACTCCATCCACTTCCATGGCTGCTGTTACGGCGATCAGGCGAATCACGTCAGGAGAAATACGGATTTTCATTTCCCGACTCGCTCAATATAGTTGCCGGAGCGGGTATCGATTTTGATTGTATCGCCGATTTCCACGAAGAATGGAACTTGCACAATCGCTCCGGTTTCCAATTTGGCCGGCTTGGAACTGCCGGCGGCCGTATCCCCCCTGAAGGACGGCTCCGCCTCAACGACAGCCAATTCCACAAATAGCGGCAGCTCGATGCCGATATGTTTTCCTTTGTAATAGACAATGTCGGCAATGGTGTTTTCTTTTAAGTATTGAGCGGTGTCCTCCAATTCCTCCCGCCGGATCACCACTTGCTCATAACTCTCCATGTCCATGAATGTGTATTCGTCCTTCACCGCATAGAGAAACTGCATTTGCTTATGATCGAGATAGGCCCGATTCACGCGTTCGCCCGCACGGAACGTTCGTTCGATGGTGTTCCCCGTTTCCACATTCCTGATTTTGGTCCGGACAAACGCAGCTCCTTTGCCTGGTTTCACATGCTGAAACTGAACTACGACCCAGACCGTTCCTTCTAACTCTACGGTGATCCCTGGTCGCAAATCATTGCTCGAGATCATCCCCTACTCCTTTCAAATGATCTGCAGATCTTTCGGGAACGAAGTCAGCACTTCGTGCCCGGTTTTCGTCACTAGCACCATATCCTCCAAGCGGATCCCGCCCCAACCCGGAATATAAAGTCCCGGTTCGACCGTCACCACATGGCCCGGTTGTAGAACGGCGTCGCTTCGTACGGAAAGCCGGGGCTCTTCGTGCACCTGCAATCCTACACCATGCCCCAGCCCATGACCATAGATGTAGTCCCCAAACGCTCCTTTGGCCAGGATTTCCCGCACCTTCTGGTCGATGTCGGCTCCCCGGCGACCGGGTGCGATCATCTCCAGACCGGCAAGCTGTGCTTCCAATAGGGACCGGTGCATTGCCCGCTGCTTGGCCGTCGGCTTCCGCAGCACGAAGCAACGGGTGAGGTCCGAAAGATAGTGGTCGCACATGGCTCCCCAGTCGAATAACACGATTTCACCGGATGCGACCTGCTTGTCAGATGCGATTCCGTGCGGAAGGGCACTGCGAAACCCGGAAGCAACGATCGTTTCAAAACCGACCCGTTGCGCCCGAGCATCATGCATGCATTGTTCCAGGCGATAGGCAATCTCTTCTTCGCGCTTCTGGGCCAAGCCCGCCTGTAGAGTTTGCTCCAATCCCGCTTCTGCTGCCTTGATGGCTCGCCGGATCGCTTGGATCTCACCATTCTCCTTTACTGCTCGTATTTCCTCCACCATCCCGGCAACGGGCACGAAGAGATGCCGCGGCGATTGGCGCTCCATTTCCTTGAAATCCGCATAGGAAACAAGCTGGCTCTCGAAACCGATAAACCGTGCTTTCAGTTCGTGCCATTGCTTGGCCAGGTCGGGGTGAAACCGCTCGAACTGCACGACTTCCCACTGCGGACATTCCAATTTGGCTTGCTCCATGAAGCGCGAATCGACGAAAAGGATGGTTCGATCGGCGGTGACGAGCAGATATCCGGAATCCCCGGTGAAACCACTGAGGTAGTACCGGTTTTCCGACCCGGAAATAAGCAATATATCTAGCTTGTTCTGGGACAATTTCCGGCGCAGATTCGCTAACCGACGAGCTCTTTCCATGCAGATTCTCCTTTGCTTGCCCTTGATCGGCTTGGGGCGATACAATTCTAAGAGAATCATCCGCCGAGGTGAAGGATGTCTGGTCATTCAAAATGGCACAACATCAAAACAAAAAAGAACGCCACTGACGCCGCCAGAGGTAAGATCTTCACGAAGGTGCTGCGGGAGATCACCACTGCCGTTCGCCAGGGCGGCCCCAGTCCTGATTCCAATGTCAGGTTGCGGGTGGCTTTGGACAAGGCGCGGGAAAACAACGTGCCTTCCGACACAATGAAACGGGCCGTCCAAAAAGGCACGGGTGAGCTTCCGGGCCACATCTACGAAGAGATCACCTACGAAGGATACGGGCCCAAAGGGGTGGCTGTGATGGTGGAAGTGTCCACGGACAATCGGAATCGAACGTCCGCCAACATCCGTCATCTTTTCTCCAGCCATGGTGGCAATTTGGGGGAGAACGGCTGCGTAAACTGGCTGTTTCAAACCAAGGGGATCGTCCTGCTGGAAAAAGAAAAGGGTAAAGAGGACGACTACATGATGGCCGCCATTGACTCGGGAGCAGAGGATTTTCGCGAGGAAATGGACTACTATGAGGTCACCGTAGGACCGGAAGCCCTGATCAAGGTGAAACAAGCCCTCACGGCGGCCGGCGCCAAGATCCAGTCAGCAGACATCACGATGGTCCCCAATACATTCATCACCCTGACCGGCGATGATGCCAGAAAAGTGCTCTCCCTAACCGACGAACTGGAAGAGCAGGACGAGGTGATCCACGTCTTTGCCAACTTCGACATCTCGGACGAAGAACTGCAGCGGCTCTCTGGCTGATTCTCCCACTCCCGCGGTCAAACGAATCCTTGGCGTCGACCCCGGCACAGCGTCGCTTGGTTACGCGATCGTGGAGAATAGCGGCCGCTCGTGGCAGGCCGTCCGGTTTGATTGCCTGCATACAACCAAGGACCAGCCGATGCCGGAGCGCGTGTTGGATCTGTATCAGGCGCTCCGCCGGATCGTGCGCAAGTATCGGCCGGAAGCCATCGCCTGTGAGACATTGTTCTTCAATAAGAACGTTCGCACCGCTCTTTCGGTGGGAGGGATCATCGGGGTGATCACCCTTTTGTCCGCTCAAGAGAAGATTCCTTTATTCACCTATACACCATTACAGGTGAAAATGGCGATCGTCGGTTACGGCCGGGCAACCAAAATACAGGTGCAGAAGAGCTTGACCCTGTTGCTCGCCCTGGCGGAGGATCCGCGTCAAGATGATGCCGCAGATGCTTTGGCAGTTGCTCTCTGTCACACGCATTCCTTGCGTCTACGGCGGCTGTTGGAGGCTGGCAATGCTTGAATGGATTCGTGGTCGGGTGATGGAACAATCCGAAGGACTGCTGATTTGCGAAGTCGGTCTTGTGGCGTTGCGGCTTCACTTCCTGGCCCGGGCAGGCAAACTGCCGGTGGGGAGGGAAATCCAGCTGTTCGTCCACTTGGTGGTGCGGGAAGACAACTTATCCCTGTTCGCTTTCGAGCAGCGCGAAGAACTTGCCCTATTCCGGGAGCTCCTTGGCATTTCCGGCGTCGGTCCGCGCCTGGCTCAGGCAATTGTGGCCTATGTCCGCCCGCAGGACTTGCGCGAAGCGATTGAACGAAACAACCCCGCTCCTTTGATGGGGATGCCGGGCGTGGGAAAGAAAACAGCCAGTAAGCCGCTGCCATGGATGCCAACAAGTAGGCGTATTTCAAGGGAAGCGCCAGCCACGGATTCATGACGATCGTACCTGCATAGGGAACGAGGAGATGCAGGAGATATACGGAAATGCTCGTTGAAGAGACAAAATAGAGGATGGCCGCCCA
>JBGOWQ010000108.1:0-5183 GCA_041478715.1 Thermodesulfobiota bacterium
ATTTGATTCAATTGGGGGTAAGTCAGGAGCAGGCCTTGCGCCACCGCTTGGGCAATCGATTCAATCAGGCAGAACGAACCTATGCCCAATAGCTCGTCCAGATGTCTGGGGATAGCGGAATAATCAATTGTAGTTTCAATCTGATCCTTGACAGGAAAGGGGAATTCCAACTCCAAATCCAGCAGGAGAGCTTGTGGCTGAGAACGTTCCTGTTCAGAAACTCCGCAGTGAATCATTTGGCATAATCCCTCTAGTACGATCCGCGTTGTTTTTCTTGACATAATGCAATTGTAATCGGTTTCGGGCTATGCCGGCATCGAATAGGGCTTGTCAGAGCTCACAGAGCCCATCATTTGTTTGTCAAAGCCATCTCGTGCTAAGATCCGGGTTACACCTTTTAGACAAACGCGCGTGCCGCGGGCAAAACTATCGCGTGGAGGAATGGAATGAAACTGAGCACCAAGGATATCCGGAATGTGGCTGTGGTATCTCACATGGGGGCGGGGAAAACCAGCCTGGTGGAAGGGCTGCTCTACACCGCGGGAGCGATCAACCGCCTTGGGCGCATAGAAGACGGTAATACAGTATCTGACTACGATCCGGAGGAAATCCGACGCAACTCATCGATTGCCACCACTGTCGGGTACTTGTTTTGGCGTGACCATAAAATCAATCTGTTGGATACTCCTGGTTTCCTTGACTTCATGGGTGAAGTCAAAGGAGCTTTGCGTGCCGCCGACGCCGCCTTGGTGCTGGTAAATGGCCAGGCCGGAACGGAAGTGGGCACAGAGCTTTATTGGAAAGCCCTGGAAGAACGCAACCTTCCCAGGGCTTTCGTCATTACAAAATTAGATAAGGAGAACTCCTCTTTTGCCCAGGTTTTGACCAGTATCGAAGAGACCTTCGGAAAATCCGCCACTCCCTTCCATCTTCCCATCGGCAAAGAAGCACACTTTTCCGGTGTGGTTGATGTATTGGCCATGCAAGTCCTGATGTTCCAGCAACAGACCGGCAAGGTCGAAGCCAGGGAAATCCCAGTCGAGATGGCCGCACAGGTGGAGAAATATCGGGAACGCCTGATGGAGGCAGCGGCTGAGGGTGATGACACTCTGTTGGAAAAATACCTTGAGGAGGGGCAACTTACCTCGGAGGAGATGCTGGTCGGCCTGCGCAAGGCGGTGCTGGCCGGCAAGGTATTCCCTGTCCTCTGCGCTGTCCCCCCAAGCAACCTGGGCAGCACGCCAGTACTGGATTTTCTGATCGATTATATGCCCTCTCCAGCAGAACTGGGGGAAACCAAAGGCAAAGACCCGCGCACGAACGTCGAAGTTGCGCGCATGCCGGATCCTGCCGCTCCGTTTGCAGCCATTGTATGGAAAACAATGACCGATCCCTATGTGGGCAAGATCAACATGTTGCGCGTGATTTCCGGTACTTTGCGACCCGATTCTCGTGTGTGGAATGCCAACAAGGAGATGGAAGAACGAGTAGCCACGCCTTTTTTCCTGCGCGGTAAAACGCAAGAAAACGCCACAGAGATTCTAGCGGGAGATATCGGTGCGGTTTCAAAGCTGTCCGATACCAAGACCGGGGAAACGCTAACCGAAAAGGATAAGCCGATTCAATTTGATCTGATCCTGTTTCCTAAGCCGGTGATCTCGGTAGCGCTAAAACCTAAATCCAAAGGGGATGAAGATAGAATCTCCACGGCACTAGCCAGGATGATGGAAGAAGACCCTACCATAGCAGTTCGACGCGACGCCGAAGTCGGTCAAACTATCCTCTCCGGTTTGGGTCAGGCGCACCTGGAAGCCACCGTAGAGCGGATGAAGCGGAAATTCGCCCTGGACGTGTTCATGGAACCGCCAAAAGTCCCCTACAAAGAAACCATTCGCACCAAAGTTTCTGCTGAGGGAAAGCACAAGAAGCAGACCGGTGGACACGGGCAATTTGGCCACTGCTTCGTCGAATTCTCCCCTCTCCCCCGCGGTTCTGGTTTTGAGTTCGAAAACCGGACCGTAGGCGGATCCATTCCCAAGCAATACATCCCAGCAGTCGAAAAGGGCATCCGAGAGGCGATGGAGCACGGCATGCTGGCCGGTTTCCCTCTGGTTGATTTCAAGGCTGCAGTGCATGATGGCTCCTTTCATCCGGTGGACTCCAACGAACTTTCCTTCAAGTTGGCCGCAACCCTTGCCTACAAGAAGGGGATTGCCGAAGCCAAACCCGTCCTATTGGAACCGATCATGCAGGTGGAAGTGCGTGTATCGGAAGCATATATGGGAGAAGTGATTTCCAACCTGAATTCGCGCCGCGGCCGGATCCTTGGAATGGATGCTCAGGGACGTACCCAGGTGATAAAGGCATCGGTTCCATTGGCTGAAATGTTGACTTACGCCAACGACCTGACTTCCATCACTCAGGGTCGCGGGTACTACACCATGGAATTCTCCAACTATGAGGAAGTTCAAGCCCAGACTGCGGAGGGGATTATCGAGAAGGCCAATGCCGAACGGGGGCAGGAAAAGGAATAAGTTCCCTTCTACCAGACTGTGAGCCAGGAATGACGCAAGGAAACGACACAGCGACTGCGCCCGATCCTCGGAATGCAGCAGAGATGACGAAAAGGATGCTTCAACCCTGGCACCAGGCTCTGGCGGATCCGGCATCTGCACAAGAGACTTTGTTACGCCAACTGCTGATCGGTTACGCGCGCACCGGAGACGGGCAGGCCCATGGCGCAGATCAAGTACAAACGTTGGCTGACTACCGTAGCGCTTTCCCCATTCGCAAATACGAGGACTACAAGCCCTTGATCCGGCGGGTAATGGCCGGAGAGGAATCCCTACTCCTGTTTGAAGCAGCCATCGGTTGGGCCATTACCCGTGGTACGACAGCAGACGAACAGAAGTTCATCCCCATGACTCCCACCGACCTACAGATGCGAGTTCAGGCAGGGCGGGCCATGCTGGAATATGCGGCTTCCAGCCAACGGTTCGAACTGTTCGCTGGTGTCAACTTGAATTTGAACTTTCCCTCCGTAGTGGGTCAGGTAAGGATCGGTGACCGCGATCTGGCGTACGGCTATAGCTCTGGTATCTACGTCAAGCACGTCTCCGCCCAAACCCCGATCCGCTCTTTGCCAACACAGGACGAGATCGACATCTTGGGTGGAGGTAACACGGTCAAGGATTGGGAAGCTCGCTTCGAGCTGGCTTTCCAGCGGTGCCGAGAGGAAAACGTGACCTTAGTGGGCGGTGTAGCCCCGACAGCCCTTCTCTTTGGTCGTTACTTGAAACGGAAACACGGGATCTACCCAAAAGACCTCTGGCGAACTCAAATTATGACGCTGGGTAGTATTCCCGCGATTAACACTCGTTTCGCACCTGCTCTGCGAGCAATGTACGGACCGGTAGCAATCCGGGAGATCTATGGAGCTACAGAAGGAATGTTCGGCCAACAGAGAGATGAGCGGAGAGCTTGGGTGCCCAACTACGATTTGTTTCTGTTCGAAGTCATTACGCGTAGCGGGGTAAGGCTTCTACACGAGCTGCAGGCGGGAGAAACGGGCAGTCTTGTGATCTCCACGCCCATCCTGGCGCGCTACAAAATCGGCGATCTATTACGGGCTTATACACCTCCTTATTTTCGCTGCATCGGACGGGATCGATGGTTTACGCCATTGAATCACGCTTGGGGCGAATTCTGGACCTTTAATCTAGACCAACTTTAGTTCGATTTGGCGTTGCACCGGAACAAGATTACGAGCGGCGGCGACTCACGAAACCAAACAGCATTGCCAAACCAACAATGATCAGAACAATGGGCCAGGCCCAATTCCAGCTAACCACAAAACCGAGACCAATGCCGAGAAAGACCAGACCGACAACCAGGCTACCCCGTACCGGTTGACGATACTGTGGCACCAGCTGGCGGAAGAGAGCCTGCAGCATAATAATTGCACCCGCGCCGAGCCAGAAGATACCCCAGTTCGTATCGGATCGGGCAAACAGAATGCCCAGGTTGCCAAGGAGCAGCACGATACCGCCCCAGATAAGAATGGCGGCCCAAGTGAATGTCGCTACTCCATCTCGGCCCCATTTCTCGTCCCAACTCTTCTCGTGTTGCTTCTCGTCAACTTTCTCGTCTTGTTTTTCATCGCGCTTTTCACCGCGCGGTCCCCAATTGCCGGGAGGCTCGTTTGCCATGTTCCCCTCCTTTTTTCAAGTTGCAGTTTGATGCTATCGATCCCAGCCGGGCAGGTCAAGCAGTAGGGGAACGCGCTAAGATGAAGAACGGAAACCGGGCTACTGTTTTGCAGCGGAAATCGGAGAACGAACACACTTGTAGGTGGAGGGATTAGATGAGCAAACGCAATCCTAGTCTGTTTCGCCGGATCGGACGATTGAGTCAGATTCTGGATGTCCTGATGAAATACGGCTTCGGCTACCTGGTGGACCGGACTGATTTGGATCGCACGATAGTGGGACGGTGGGTTTTCCGTCCCCATTCGCGCAAGGATAACTTGTGGGAAATGCCGACCAAGGTCCGTCTGCGCAAGATGCTGGAGGAGTTAGGTCCCACATTTATCAAGTTCGGCCAGATTCTCTCCACCCGGCCGGATCTGGTTCCCATCGACATCTGCAAGGAACTGTCGAAACTGCAGGATGATGTGCCACCATTCCCCTTCGCCGAGGTAAAAACTATTATCGAGGGGGAGTTTGCCAAACCTTTGGAGGAGATTTTTCGCCATTTGTCCGAAAAGCCGCGGGCAGCCGCTTCCCTCTCCCAAGCGCACAACGGGCTGTTGAAAACGGGAGAAAAAGTTGTAGTGAAGGTGCGCCGGCCGCAGATCGAACGGGTGATTGAACAGGACCTGGATATCCTATTTCAGTTGGCTCGTCTGGCCGAACGGCACCTGGAAGAACTGCGCCCGTATAACCCGGTGATGATCGTTGGGGAGTTCAGCGATTCCCTTCGGCGCGAATTGGATTTCACGATTGAGGCTAACAACACAAAACGGATGAACCAGCTCTTCGAGGGTGACGAAACAGTACACATCCCCCAGCTATTCCCTCAAGCTTCGGGAAAGCGCGTACTCACGCTGGAACGAATCGAAGGATGCAAGATTACCGACCTGCCTTATTTGGAGAAAGCCGGACTGGATCCCAAGGAATTGGCAG
>JBGOWQ010000159.1:0-3844 GCA_041478715.1 Thermodesulfobiota bacterium
CTCAACTTGCTGCTCACGCTGGCGTTTGCGGTTTCCTTCTTCAGCGGTGCTTTTGACTATTTAGCCTTGAACTTTGGCTGGTTTGCCGGCTGGGAACGGACGATCGTGACGGTGCATTTGGATTCCTCGCTCGCGTTTCTACTGGTGGCGGCCGTGCATACATTCTGGCATTGGCCCTACTATCGCACCTGCGCGCGGAAAACCAAGCAATTGCAGCGCCAAAACCGGAATGCCTTCTGGCGTTGGGGACTTAACCTGGCCCTTACCGCAAGCTTCTTGATATCGCTGGTGTCCGGCGTACTGGATTTGCTTCCCTTGCGCTTTCATCTGCTGCAGGGGATGGCTCCGTTCTTGTTGGATGTCCACCTCTACTCCTCTTTGGTGATGATGGGGATCGGAGTGGCGCATGCCCTCTGGCATCTGCCCTATTACCGTCGTCATGCACGCCACAAACCCAGCGTTGCAGCCAGGAGGGGGATCGGCGCGGGTGGTCCAGCGTACAAACCGATTGAACAAACCGGAATTAGAGCTAGCTAACGAAACGACGGGGGGAAACTTAGTTCGCTATCAATGGGGTTACCTGCAGCTTGAATCGCGGTGGATGCTCGAGGTGCTTTTTCACCGTGCACAAGTTCGCCGTGCGAACCAGCGCTTCGTGGTACTGCGGGGGAATCCCCGGCGGGATTTGGATCTCGATTTCCACCTGGGCGACCATGCCCGTCTCGGGGGCGCGCTCGATTCGCTCGATCAATTTCAATCCTTCCGTGGGCAACTGACGCTGTCGTAGAAAATTCAGCACGTAGATCCCAGCGCAGGTGCCGAGGGAAGCCAAAAAGAGCTGGAAGGGGGTAGGAGCCGAATCCTGACCCCCTCCCGCCTTCGGTTGGTCGGTGGAGATGGTGAAACCGTCGAAATGGGCGTCCACCCGAGCGCCACCAGGAAAGTCAATGATCATTTCCATCGTTGCCATCCTTTCTGACGTTGTGAGTGCTGGATTTACGATGCAACAAGCAGCATTCGTTTCCTATTCCTTGCGGGTGCCTGGAAGTTCAAGTAAGGGGATCTCTGGGCCGACTGGGAGACGATTGCGGTGGTGCTGTACGATCTCTGCTTCCTCAAGCTCCGCAGGATTTGGTGAAGCGGATTCGAGAATTCTTTGGGACTTCGCCTAGGGGAGAAACTGCAAGGGGTCCACAAACTCACCGCTCGCCCGGACTTCGAAATGCAGGTGTGGACCCGTGGTATACCCCGTCATACCTACCCAGCCAATGACATCTCCCTGTGCCACTTCCTGGCCGACATCGACATTGAAACCGGAGAGATGCGCATAGACGGTTTGCAGTCCATCCAAATGGTCTATCAACACCATATTCCCATAGGAACCCAGGTACTCCGCCCCGACGACGACCCCGTCCTTGGCAGCCTCCACCGGGGAACCGTAGGCCGCACCGATGTCCACACCGCGATGAAAATCACCCCAGTCTCGCCAACCGAAGTAAGAGTTGATCGATCCCCAGATCGGCCAAATGAAACCGGCTTCGGAAGGCTCGCCGGTGTAGGACACCCCGCCCAGACTGGTCAACAGCTCTACGATGTAGGCTTGATCCGCTTCGATCTGTTGGACCAGTTCGGATTTTTGTCCTTCCAGACTGGCTTGTTCATCCAGCGCTCGAGCCATCAAGTCGCTCTTGGTGATGAGATCCTCCTCCAAGGAGCTTCTCTCGTCCTCTGTCTTCTGTTTCAGCATGGCATATTGTTCTTGTTGGCTCACCAACAATTCCCTTTGCTCCTGCAATTGTTTCTTCTGCAAATTAAATGACACCACCAGCTCTTTGGTCTGGTCCAGCAGATTCTGGTCTTGACGGAAGAGCCTTTGAAAGTAGGTGATGCGCGAAGTGAATTCCTGAAAGTCCTTGGAGGACAGTAACAGTTCCAGGTATTTCCCCCGGTTGAGCTTGTACAGGGTCACCAAGCGCTGCCCCAGAAGGCTTTGTCTTTCGAGTAAGGATTTTTCGATTACCTTGACTTCGGCATCCTTCTCGTTGATGGTTTGGGAAGCCTGCGCAATCGTCACGGAAACCTCATCCGACTTCGATTGGTAGAAGGTGAAGAGCCCTTCGACCTCGTACATCTGGGCATTCACGTCGTCGATTTGGTTCAGGAGTTCGCTTTGATGATCCTGGGTCTCCGTCAGTTGGGCTTCAACGATTCCCAGTTGTGCTTTGTATTCATCCAGTTCGGCTTGCAAGTCGGACACGTCGTTTCCCCGGACTGGAAGGCCGATCAACAGTCCAATGCCTAGGAGCAGCAGCAGAAGAATGGCAACGCGTTTCATTCGTCTAGAAACCTCTCCATGACCAGAGCGGGAGTCAGGAACAGCGGTGGTGTTGGCAGCCGCTCTCCGTGCTCGTCACGTCTCCGTGCAGGTACAAACGGACGGCCGTTTCAATGTCGGTCTCCTGGGTAAAAAAGACCAGCAACCCGGCATCTTCTAAGGCCGTCACCGCCCGTGGTCCCATCCCTTGGGAAATCACCACTTGACAGTCGGCAAGGGCACCCAGGATATCATCGTGACTCCGCTCCGGCCCGTGATGGCTGTGTTTCTCCGAGGCGTGGGTATTGGGCCGCAGGGTTTTCCCTGTGATTTGCTCGTTCTCGATCGTGAAAACCAGAAACTGGGGGGCGCGGCCGAAATGGCCGCAGATGGTGATGCCGTCTTCTGTAGGTAAGGCAATCTTCATGATTCCTCCTCTGTTTGCTTTCCAACTCAGTTGTAGGAGAGCCGAATCGGTTCATCCGCCAACACGGGTTCCAGGATGTTTGTCCATTCCGGAGCCATCCAACTCCCTAAACTCTGATGTACGAGGTAGTATTTTTGCGGGATGGGGTGCGTGCCCATCACCACTTCCAGCTCATACCGATTCTGCAAAAAACCAGCAAAGTATTGAATTCTGGGACAAGGGGGATAGCCGACCATCAATCCCGTCGCCAGATGAACGATCGCCGCCCCGTTGTTGATCATCTCTTCGGGTGCGGTTTCGATGTTTGGGCCGGGGCAACCGCCACAGGACGTAAAGCCCACCAACTCCACTTCTTGCTCGCGATAACGAGAAAACGCCCCTTCCCGATTTCGCAAAGCCCGCAGGCACTTTCCCCCAGCACAGTTGTGGTAGCGGTGACAAATAACGATACCCAATCGAATGACAGGCTTCGGCATCGACAGATGAATCGCTTCTTTCGGTAGCGGGGACACGGTTAGGTCTTGCATGAGTCTGATTCCTCCTTGCTACTTTCGTCTTTTACCCAATCCCGACCCCCGCGAAAACGGCAGCCGGGCGAAAACGGTGACTCAATCAGTTGGGTGTTGCCACCTTCGATCGCCAGTGCTTTTCCTTCCAGCAAGGCTTGGGTTGTTTTGCGGCGTCCGCTGTCCAAGATGCGAGCTAGCGTAGGGCGGGAGACGTTCATCCGCACGGCAGCGTCCTCTTGGTAGATTCCTTCCCCGTCCACCAGCCGCATGGCTTCCAGTTCGTCCAGGGCCAGGCGGATCACTTCCAGTTGCCGGAGGGGGATCCCCTGCGGTTTGAAAAAGCGAACGGCGGGCACCTGCTCGATCAGGCGGCGGTGACAGGGCCTAGGCATGGGGTATGCGAATCTTCATAATGGACATATGTTCATAAAAGATGATAGATGAGTAGGATGTCCCTTGTCAAGCGATGGACGGATACTGCTGGAATATCAGCGAGGTCTGTGAGTCACAGATTCCGTATTCAGCGAGAACTAGTGTGTTGTTCTTTGTTGCGGATGCTCACATGGGCCGCCGGATAGCCAAGGGCAACCTCAA
>JBGOWQ010000202.1:0-3201 GCA_041478715.1 Thermodesulfobiota bacterium
AAACAAGCCGGTGATGGTGAACTACACGCTGTAGCAGAAATGGTTGGAGCGGGAGACGGGATTCGAACCCGCGACCTCCACCTTGGCAAGGTGATGCTCTACCAGCTGAGCTACTCCCGCTCGACGCGTAAGTGTAACAACTTTGGCCTGAAACTCACTGGTGGGCGGAACAGGATTCGAACCTGTGACCCCTTGCGTGTGAAGCAAGTGCTCTACCGCTGAGCCATCCGCCCGTACCCAAGATGCCTTTCCAAGCCTTCTCGGGAGCAAATCCTAGCAAACCTGGGTGGGAAAAACAAGGTCCGCTTTCCATCCGACTCACCCGAAAACATTGAGCAAACCCTACAATTTTAAGAGTCTTTGTGGCAGGATTTCGATGGAAGGGGACCTAGAAACAATGAATGACCCAAAGAGCGACCCAAGTCTTGAACCGTTGGCGGATCCGCCAGCGGAAGCACGGCGGATTGTCGATCGTGCAAGAGAGCAAGGCGTCATCCTGCGCCTTCTGGGTGGTTTGGCCGCGCGGGTTCACTGCCGGGAATTCCTGTTCTGCACTCGTGATTACTCCGACATCGACGTGATGGGTCTTTCCCGCCAACGACCCGCCATTCTGCACGTATTTGACGATCTTGGCTACAAGCCGCACCAGATGTTCAATGCGATCAACGGGCAAAGCCGGCTGGAATTCATCGATACTCAACATGACCGGCATGTGGATGTATTTCTTGATGTCTTTCGGATGGATCATGTGCTGGATCTGCGCGGTCGGCTGCAGATCGAGCCCTACACGATTTCCCTGGGGGACCTGATGCTGACGAAACTGCAGATCGTCCGCCTCAACCAAAAAGACGTCCGAGATCTATTCACCCTGCTGAAGGATTTATCGATCGGAACTGAGGATAAGCCCGGCATCGTAAACATCTCCTATATTGCTTTGGCTTGCGCCCGCGATTGGGGCCTGCACCACACTGTGGTCCGCAACCTGCAAAACATGGCACGCTATATTGACGATTACCCTCTCACCGTTGAGGAAAAGGTGATTCTGCTGGAACGGGTCCATACTCTGCTGCAGTCCATCGATGCGGCTGCTAAGAGTCTGAAATGGCGCCTGCGAGCTCTGCTGGGAGAACGAATCCGCTGGTACGAGGAGGTGGAGGAACCGCAATAGAGACACAACAGACCAGGAGCGACGGCAACTCCCCTACAACCGTCTAGGGGTTTTTCGTGGATTCCTTGTACAACCTGCATGTTTTTTGTTATTCTCCCGTTACTGTTTTCCGACTCGTCTCCTCCCTCCAGGGAGCGGACGAGCACGGCCCTCATAGAGAGCCAAGGGTAGGATGGGTAACCGTCTTGCCTCCCGGAATTAGGAAAGGAGAACTACAGTGCGCAAGTTATCAACTCTAGTGCTCGTCCTGCTGTCATTGTCCATATTCTTGTCTGCTTGCGGTGGAACCACTCCACCATCGGAGATGATCCTGGCCACCACCACCAGCACCGCCGACACCGGCTTGTTGGACGCCCTGCTGCCGAAGTTCGAGCAGCAATTCAACGCCAAGGTGAAGGTGATCGCCGTGGGCACCGGCGAAGCGATCGCCATGGGACAGAAGGGAGACGCGGACGTGCTGTTGGTGCACAACCGCACCGCGGAGGATCAATTCATGAAGGACGGATACGGCTCCATCCGAAAGGACGTGATGTACAACGATTTCGTATTGGTAGGGCCTAAGACGGACCCGGGCAATGTGAAGGGGATGGAAATCATCGCCGCCCTGCAAGCCATCGCCGGATCCAAGGATGCCATTTTCGTCAGTCGGGGTGACAAGTCCGGCACCAACTCCAAGGAACTGGCCCTTTGGAAGAAAGCCTCCATCACCCCTACCACGGCCTCCATGCAATATCTATCCACCGGTCAGGGCATGGGCGAAACCCTGCGCATCACCACGGAAAAGCAGGGCTACACCCTGGCGGATCGTGGCACCTGGCTGGCTACGGAAAAGACGTTGGACCTGCAAATCGTTTCCGAGAAAAGCAAAGACTTGTTCAATCCGTACGGTGTGATCGTGGTCAATCCGGCCAAGTTCCCGAAAGTGAACGCCAAAATGGCGGAAGAGTTTGCCAATTGGATCACCTCCCCCGAGATCCAGAAGTTCATTGGGGAGTTTGGCAAGGACAAATACGGCCAAGCACTGTTTGTGCCGAATACCAGCCCGTAGCAGAAATGTAGCATGAACCCGATCTGGGAGGGACTGCAAGAAGCGTTCCGCCTGATTGCCAACCTGGACCCGGAACTACTGCGGATTCTAGCGGTTTCGTTGGAGGTGTCCGGCCTGGCGATCGTGGTGGGGATGTTGATCGGAGTCCCTCTCGGCGTGTCTCTGGGATTGCGCCATTTTCCCGGACGCAATTTCCTGATCACGTTGGTGAACACCGGCATGGGCCTGCCACCTGTGGTGGTGGGCCTGTTTGTCTTTCTACTGCTGGCGCGCTCGGGCCCGCTGGGCGATCTGAACCTGCTATACACGCCTGCGGCTATGGTCATCGCCCAGGTGGTGATCGCCACGCCCCTGGTGGTTGGTGTCACCCTGGCCGGCATCCAGGGATTGGATGAGAATCTGCGGTTGCAGATCCTTTCCCTCGGGGCCAGCCGGTTTCAGTACTATTGGAAGCTGATCCGGGAAGCCCGCTTGACCCTCCTGGCGGCGTTGGCAGCCGGCTTTGGCTCGATCATTTCGGAAGTGGGTGCAGTAATGATGGTCGGTGGCAATATCGCCGGTCAGACGCGGGTAATGACCACCGCCATCGTGTTGGAGACCCGGCAAGGCAACTTCAGCATGGCCATTGCCTTAAGCTTGATCCTGTTGTTGCTGGCCCTGCTGATCAACTGGCTGTTCACATGGGTGCAGCAGAGGAAATCGGCGTGAGTGAGCTGACGCGGCTGGAGCAGGTAGAAGTGCAGTCCGGCCGGCGGACCATCCTTTCCCTGGATCGTTTCTGTGTCCAGGAAGGAGAGATCCAGGTGGTGCTGGGTCCCACCGGTGCCGGTAAAAGCACTCTCCTGCGCGTGCTGAATCTATTGCAGTGGCCCCGTCGCGGACGCCTGTTCTGGCGAAATCAGGAGCTTCATCGGCCTGCGCCGCTGCGTTTGCGTCGCCAGATCTCGATGTCCTTCCAGGAACCATTGCTGTTCCACGGCTCCGT
>JBGOWQ010000080.1:0-5963 GCA_041478715.1 Thermodesulfobiota bacterium
AGTTCTTCTGAACCCCAATGGAAACTCGTTTCAATTCCAAGTCAGAATTGAGCCCGATGCATTAAATAAGGAGCTACCATTTGAAGTATGGATAGTTGGATCTGCTATCAACTCCACGCCTTACGTCTCTTCAAATGGCATTAGCTTTAAGCTAACCTCTACCAAGAGCGTGGTAACGCCGGGTACAAATATTACATATTCGTGCGTATTCCAAAATAGTAGCGCATACGATTCGCAATACACGCTCACATTTCCATTGCCAATAAACACCGTGCTCATTAATGCGACACCCGCAATAACCTCGATATATCAATATGGTAATCAACAGATTCTGACATGGACCGATACTATTTCCTCAGGGCAATCAAAAAAGGTCGAGATTGAGGTCCAGGTTAACAAAACTGCTCAACTTGGTGAATTAGTCGCATATGCACAACTGTTCACAAGTAGATTTGGATCAACTCTTCAAACTCCTAATCTATTAATCAAGTTGAGCGGGGAGGAAATCCAAGAAGCTTTGGCTAGTAAAACTCTTACTTTAAAGGTGGGTGCAGGAGCCGAACAGGATTATCGGCCAGTTTTAGATGAGACGATTCGATTGGTGCGCTACTCGGAGAATCTCCACTGGAATCTGAGTACCACACACACTCCGTCGGTGCTGGACAACGTGTCTATGGAGAACATCGTCCGGGCGGCAAATGAATTGTCCAGCGTGCTGTACTGGATTCCGATCAAGTGGGCACAATTGTCACAACTACCGTACGAGTACTATGTCGGATATCCTGCCTATTCCAGCGGATTAGCGGACCTACCAAACGCAGCCAGTCTTTTCGATCCGGTCACAGGTGTTGTTGTTAAGAATCCAGATTCGTATTTGACGATATCTGGCGATTTGACTGCGCAGTTCGGCACACCCGAATCCTGGAAGGACATGATCGAATTCCTGCGAGCCCAGCTCTTGCAACGGCTGGCCGAATTGGGCTACCGGTGAGGGGGGAGAATGCGATGAGAAAAATCCTGATCCTGTGCATAGCGGCCCTGCTGCTATTGCCGCTCCTGCCCGTGCAAGCGGAAAGCTACAATCCGTACCTGGTGGTGAATGCCACCGAGCGGCTGACTGTGGCGGACGTAGTTTCTCCCCGCTACGCGCCCGACGGTTCCTACATCGCCTTCATCGCCAAGGGTCCCTCCAACACCATCGTTACTGCCCAACCCGACGGCTCCAACCAACGACAAATCGCTTTCATCTCCAACCCGATTTGGTCCCTCACCTTCAAACCGGACGGCGCCAAGCTGGCGCTGATCGTGGCCACCACCGGCAAGGAAACCGGCACCGTCTACACGGATGTCGTCACCGTCGGCGCGGACGGAAAGGGTGTAAATTTCCTCACCAACAGCACCAACTACAACTCCGATCCCTACTTCCTGCCCGACGGGCGGATTGCCTACACTTCCCAGGCCGGCGTCTACCAGGTCTGGGTGATGCAGGCCGACGGCAGCGACCAGCGGATCTGGATCAATCCCGGGTTGGAGCCGATTTTGCTGGGCGTGTCGCCCACCCGGGAAGAAGTCCTGTTCATGGGCAAGCCTTCCGGTTCCGGCACCTACCAGTTGTTCCTCTGCGATCTGAGCGCCGGCAATGTGCGCCAGATCACCAACGTGGAAGGTGGAGCCAAAGCGGGTGCCTTCTCGCCGGATGGGGAACGGATCGCCTTCGTAATCGGAGACTCCGGCCAGGAAGACCTGGCCATCGTCAATCGCGACGGCTCGAACCCCTATCGGCTGAGCCAGATCGCCTCCTCGTTGTGGCGACCGTCCTGGTCCCCGGACGGACAGTTCGTTTTGTTTCCGGCAGTGGACAGTGCCGTCGGAAAATACCGGATCTACGTCGTGCGGCCGGATGGCCAGGATCTGAAAATACTCTCGCCGGATTTCCTGCCTTCGGTGACGTCGCAGGTGCAATGGCGACCGGGCGGGTCCGAGGTGATCTTCTTGGCCGCCGGCGATGAGGGTACCAACAATATCTGGCGGATGAACTTGGGTCTCGCCGTTCCCGTTCCACCCCCGCCTTCTCCGGTGGAAGTGACTCCCGCCCCGACGCCGTCCGCCACTCCGCCGCCGGTCGATGCCGCGTTCGCGGACATCGTGGGCCATTGGGCGGAAAAGGATATTGCTCAACTGAAAGATCGAGGGATCATCCAAGGTTATCCGGACGGCACCTTCCGGCCGGAAAACAGTCTGAAGCGGGTGGAGTTTGCCGCGTTCCTGCTGCGTACCCTGGGTTACCAAGAGGTGGCGGACATCGATCCGTTCTTCGCGGATGTCCCGGGTTCCTACTGGGGATTTGGCGCGATCCAGAGCTTGGTGCTCAAGCACGTCGTAGCCGCCGACACCAACTTCTACCCGGAGGACAAGATCACCCGTTTGGAGATCATCCAGTGGGAAGTGCGCGCCTTGGGCTTGGAGGACCAAACGGTGAACCGGGTCATGCCGGCGCTACCGTTCTCGGACCTGTCCGACTTGACCGAGTTGGAACAAAAATATGTGGCCGCCGCCTACGAGTTGCAGTTGATCAGCGGCTACCCGGATGGCTCGCTGAATCCGTGGGGATTTGCCACTCGGGCGGAAGCCACCGCGTTGCTATTCCGGCTGATCGCGAACTTGCCCTAAACGATTGAATCCAGGTTAGGGAAAGCCCTCTTGGCCAAAGCCAAGGGGGCTTTTTATTGCGTATTGGTCGATCACTCGTTGCCCCCTAGAAACGCCGAAAATGGCGGAAATACCCGAAAATCCCGCAGGAAACGTGCGCCATTTTCGGGATTTCCGGCGATTTCACTCGTTTTCGGCGTTTTTGGCCGATTGAAACAGGCCTCAAACAGGCTGCAGGCGGCCCGATTCGGGTCGAACCTGTATGATCTCACCCGGAAGGGGGAGAAAGGCCGGAAAACGCACGTTTGGGCCTTCATCAGTAAAAGACTTAAAAAAGTTGTTCTAGAAAGTCCTAATTGTTAAGCTGGTGCCATATTCGCAGGAAGTTACCCCCCATGATTTGAGCGATCTCTTCCGGCGCAAAACCCCGCGATTGTAAGCCTTCAGCCAGGGCGGGAAAATCCTGCGGACCGTCCCACCCTTGCGGCATCGCCAGCACTCCGTCAAAATCCGACCCCAACCCCACGAAGGAAGTGCCCAGCTTTTCAGCAATGTAACAGATGTGGTCCAGGATCCGGGCAGCGGGCAGGCGCCTGGCCAAGAGCTTGGGACGGATGTATTCCTCCGATACCCGCCGGCGCAGGATCGGGTCGGGCGGTAGCTGTTCCACGATTCGTTGCTCGTTGGCCTGCTCCTGCCGGGCGAGTTGTTTCGACCATTCCCACCAGTCCGGATCCAGGAAGCTGGGGGCGAAGTTCACGCCGATCACGCCGCCCTTCGCTTTCAATGCCAGCAGCATTTCATCCGTGGCGTTGCGGCGATGCGGGCAAAGAGCGTAAGCGCAGGAATGGGAGAGAATCACCGACCCGGCAAACGCGTCCAGGGTGTCGAAGAATGTCTTTTCCGAAGCATGGGACAGGTCGGCGATGAAGCCCAACCGGTCCATCTCCCGCAGGGCCTCCCGGCCGAGGTCGGAAAGGCCGCGGTCCCGGTGGTCGATGCAGGAGGAAGCCCAGGCGTTGGGGCGGCTCCAGGTCAGGGTGATGGCGGAGAATCCCTGATCCTTCAGCCAGGTCAGTTTTTCCAGGTCCCGGTCGATGGCGTCCGCCCCTTCCAGGGACAGCAGGATGGCGATCTTTCCCTGGCGATGGACTTCCTCCACCTCACGGCCACAACAAGCCAGGATCAGGTCGGAAGAGAATCTGGCCAACTGCTGTCGGCAAGCCGCGATCAGCTTTTCCAGGTAAGGGAATTTCTGCTCCGGCGGGATCTTGGGATCGATCCAACAAGCCAACACCTGCGCTTGCACGCCACCCTGGCGGTAGGCGGCCACCGGCAAATCCCGGCCGCGGTCCACCACTTCCAGCAGCGAATCGGCGTGAGCGTCAAAGACCGGGATCACGGATTTAGCGGGCTTCATTGCCAGAGCCAAGTTTTAATTTCCCCTTTGATCCTACTACAACCCATGAAAGAATTGGGCACAGCTGCTAAATATTCGGCCAAACTCCGTCGCCTTTCGCGCTTCCTTATGGTTTCAGGAATACCAGATGCAGCCCCGTCAACTTCGCCTTCACCCAATAGCCAAACGTCGACTGGAAGTTCCCCCCGCTAGTGAGAATATCGTAGGCGCTGCCGTTCCAGTGGAAGAACATCCCCTGAATCCAGTCGGAAGAGACGGCTTGATCCAGCGTGACCAAGTAAACCCAGCCATCTCTGCTGACCCGCACCGCCCCCCAGGGAATGGTCCCCTGGTAGGGAACCCCGATCAGGTTCCAGCCCAACCCCAGATCGATCCAGGTCTGCGCCTCCCCGTTCGGTGCTCCGCAAACTGGATAGTTCACAGCCGTGGGCACCTTCAGCCAGTAGCCTACCTTCGGATCCAAGACGATCAGCTCTTTGCCGATGTAAGTCCCCGCCAGCGGATCCCACCGGAACAGGTACCAGGGAGAGGGTAGTCCGCCAAACACCGCTAGCGGATCGGTGGACGTCGGCACGAGTGGCAGGGAGATCATGTTCCAATTCGCCTGCAAAGTGTAAATGACGGTCTCAATCCCGCTGTAATCGTAGGCCCAGGTGTCGTTAAGGCTGCTGCCGTTCCAACCCCCGAAAAGTACTACTTTACCGGTGTAGACCATGGCGTGGTTGAAACGCGCGGGCGGGGAGTTGGCCGGATTGCAGTTCGTCCAGAAGTTGACAGCATAATCGTAGACCCAGGTGTCGTTGAACGCGTTGAGAGGGTTGCTGCCGTTCCAACCCCCAAAGAGGATTACCTTGCCAGCGCCGACGCTGTAGGCTAGAGCATGTTCGAAACGGGCCGGTGGGGGGTTCTCCGGGTTGCGGCTGACCCAAGTATTGGCGGCGTAGTCGTAGGCCCAGGTATCGTTGAGGCTGCTACCGTTCCACCCCCCGAAAAGGATTGTCTTGCCGGAGTAGTAGTCGTAGGCCATAGCGTGCCTGGCGCGGGCCGGCGGGGGGCCGATCGGGCCACGGTTGCTCCAAGTGTTAGTGACGTAATCGTAGGCCCAAGTGTCGTTGAGGCTGCTGCCGCCCCGACCCCCGAAGAGGATCACTTTATGGTTGGCGCTGTCGTACGCTAGGGCATGACTGTAACGCGCCGGCGGGGGGTTGGCGGGGTTGCGGTTGCTCCAAGTGTTGGTGACGTAGTCGTAGGCCCAAGTGTCGTTGAGACTGCTGCCGTTCCAACCGCCGAAAAGGATCACCTTATTGTTGGCGCTGTCAAAGGCCAGGGCGTGATAACCGCGGGCCGGTGGGGGGTTACCCGGGCCACGGTTGCTCCAAGTATTGGCGGAGTAGCTGTAGGCCCAGGTATCGTTGAGGTAGAGGCTGCCATTGTCCACGCCTCCAAAGAGAATCACCCCCCAGGCGTTCTCGGCGTAGGCCATGGCGTGCTTGGCGCGGGCCGGTGGGGGGTTCGCCGGGTTGCGGTTGCTCCAGCTATTGGCGGCGACCGCGAGCTGCTCTGCGGGCGATGCCTGAACCCCCCAAGGTGCTGCGGAAAAAAGCAGCAAGAGGACCATGGCCAGGCAGGCCATGCTGATCCACGGCTGTTTCCGATGGATCATTTGTTTCCATGTTCTCATCATCCGATCCTCCAATCCATAATCGGGGACAGCCACTAATTATCCGGCCAAACTCCATCACCTTTCGCACTTCTTTACGGTTTCAGAAATACCAGCTGCAGCCCCGTCACCTTCGCCTTCAGCCAGTAACCAAACAGCGACTGGAAGCTTCCCCCGGAAGTGAGCATGTCATAGGAACTGCTGTTCCAATGGAAGAACATCCCCTGAATCCAG
>JBGOWQ010000052.1:0-7710 GCA_041478715.1 Thermodesulfobiota bacterium
AATGGCTGGGAAATCCTCCACCACCAATTCGCGGATCGCTTCCGCGCCCAGTTCTTCATAGGCCACAATCCGGGAGGCGTTGACGGCCTGGGCCAGAAGCACTCCTGCGCCGCCCGTGGCCGCGTAATAGACCGGTTTGTTCTTCACCAGCGATTCGATCACCGCCGGCCTACGCTGCCCCTTACCGATGATCCCTTTCAACCCCGCTTCCAGCAGGAGCGGAGTGTAGGGATCCATCCGGCCGCTAGTGGTGGGGCCGGCGGAGCCGATGGCCTGGCCTGGCCGTTCCGGAGTAGGGCCCACGTAATACACGATCTGGCCGCGGAGCTCGAAGGGGAGATCCTGGCCGGTTCTCAGCAATTCCACCAGCCGCTTATGAGCAGCATCGCGAGCGGTATATATGATGCCGGAGATCAGAACTGCATCACCGATCTGAAGCGGGGTCAAATCTTTCTCCTGCAGAGGCGTCTGTAAACGGATCGCTTCCGACATTTTCATTCCTCCTCAAATCACGGCGGTCTTGTGCCGGGCGGCGTGACATTGCAGGTTCACGGCCACCGGCATCGACGCGATGTGGCAGGGTTGAGCCAAGATATGTACAGCCAGTGCGGTGGTGCGCCCGCCCAAACCCATCGGCCCGATGCCCAGCCGGTTGATTCGATCCAACAACTTACCCTCTATGGGATTCCAAACCGGATCCGGATTGAGGGAACCCAGGCGACGCAATAAAGCCTTCTTGGCCAATAGAGCGCTTTGTTCGAAATTGCCGCCGATTCCCACGCCCACGATCACAGGCGGGCAAGGGTTGCCGCCGGACCGGCGCACCCGATCGACCACAAAGTCCATCATGCCCTCGAGGCCGTCAGATGGTTGCATCATCCGCACTTCGCTCATGTTCTCCGAACCGCCACCCTTGGGCGCCAGCGTGATTTGGATGCTTTCTCCGGGCACGATCTGCATATGAATGATGGCAGGAGTATTGTCCTTCGTGTTCCTGCGCTCGATCACCGGGTCTCGTACCAGGGATTTGCGCAGATACCCATCGCGATATCCTTGACGAACCCCTTCGTGGATCGCTTCGGTGAAATCCCCGCCAACAATGTGGACATCCTGGCCAAGATCCACGAACACCACCGCCACACCCGTGTCTTGGCACATCGGCATTCCCAGGCGGGCGGCCATGCGATCGTTGGTCAGGATTTGCTCCAGGATCTCCCGCCCGACAGGGGATTCTTCTTTGGGGATGGCTTCTTCCAGCTTGGCCATCACATCGTCCTCCAGCAAATTGTTGGCATCGATACAAAGTCGGCGGACCGTTGCGGTGACTTCAGACGCGTCAATTTCTCGCAAGGCAGGAACCTCCCACAGTTGAGGATGGCCAACAAACTGCCTGTTTTTCAAACCGGGCAGCGAGGTAATACCAGCTGGAAACGCTCGCGTTCCGCCGTTGATGAGGCAGGGGAAACGAATCCGATGAAACCGGGACGCTGCAGCGTGTCATGATTCCGGATCCAGACCGAGAGCTTTGACGACATCCTTGGCTTCTACCCCCGGCATTTCCAGGTCACCGCCATCAAAGAACTCCTCCACCTTGGGCCGGATCTCTTGCTCCCGTCGGATTGCACCGCGAATGGCCGGTTCCAACCGGTTGCGGATGCTCTCCTTGGGGACTAACGTAAAATCGCCGCTGAGAGATACGTCCTGGATCAAACCGCCAAGGTCCGGTCCCTCCACACGAGCTACGGAGCGGATCAGACCTCCTTTGGCTTTATGCGAGCCGAACAGAAGATGCGTGTTCGAATTCACCTTGAAGGAATCCACCCGGGATTTTCGCTTGCCCAGCAGGAAGGAAGGATCGAGCATTTGCCTTCCCAGAATTTGCGCCCGTTTCACAACCGAGGCAGGCATCGCTACTCGCTCCAACGGGCCCAACACTTTCTCGAATTCCTCGATCAGGACTCGTTGGACATCGTACCGGTCAGGCAGCGCCCCCAGTTCGCGTTTCATGGTGGTCACGTTCTCCTGGATCGTCTGAAAGACCTTGCCCCGCCATTTCTCATCGGGGATTTTCGCCACGTCGGCCATGGTCCGGTAATCGAAATCCATCATCATCGAACCGACGAAGACCAGTGAGTTGGCAATGTTGGCTCCACCTTCTCCGCCGATCTTGCGGCCTTCCTTTGTAATCAGGTCATTGACCTGGCGGAACTGGACTTGGATTCCAAAACGCCCGTGTGCTCGAATCGGAGGCTCGGACAGGACTTGATAGGCTTCTTGCACGGCTTGCGGCAGCCGGGCATGATCCTTGCCATAGATCACATGGTAGAACACCTGATTCTCGTCCAGGTAGACCGTCCCGCCACCGATCTCCCGCCGGAACAGGGGAAGCCGATGCTCCCTCAAGTAATCCAGATTCACTTCCTGTTCGGCATCTTGAAAGTAGCCGATGGAGATCAACGGTTTGGCGGGAGAAACGATCACAAGGGCTTCCACATCTTCGCGCGCCAGCTCGTGGAAGAGGAGCATGGAGAGGTAGTCAGGCATTCGATCCAGGTGGAAAAGGTACATGCGCCAGTTCTCCTCGTCAGATTACGATCTACTTAGGATGTTTGCGGATTTCTTCTTCCTGCCAGAGGACGGCAGCTTGTCCGTGGTGCAGATTCGCTAGTTCGCTCAAGTCGGTGGCCTTCATTTTCACTAACCAACCCTTGCCGTAAGGATCGCTGTTGGGCAAGGTGGATTCATCTTCCAGGGCTCGATTCACTTCCGTCACGGTGCCGCTAAGGGGGGCATAGACTTTACCCACCCATTTGCCGGTCTCCACGGTGCCGATCACGTCGTCCTGGCTGATCTCGTCATCTGCGGAGGGCAATTCCAGATAAGAGATTTCCCCGGCCAGGCGTTGGTAGAAATCGCTGACCCCCACCGTCACGTCCTCCCCCTCCACCCGAGCCCACATGTGTTCCTTGTGATAGTAGAGTTCGTCCGGAAGCAAATATCCACCAACTTCAGTCATTTTGTTGCCTCCTCGTCTTTCATCGGAGTCAAAAAAAAATCCCGGTACGTGCAAATTGCTTGCAGCATACCACCCGGATAAAACCCATTATACTCACATCGTCAACGAAGCAAAAGCAAGCGCCGGTACCCAGCGCGATGCCAGACCAGATCCCCACAGTTCCTGCCACGGGACAAGAAACTTACCTAGTCCAGCTCCGTCACTCCCACGTCATAATCTTGACCATCGATTCGCAAAACAAATCGCTTTAAGGGATGTCCTTCCGGCAGGGCCTTCCCCTTCAGTGCGTCCTCCCTTGCCTTCAGCTTCAGCGGGTCCCGCAATGTCTCGAAATAGTCTTTGGCGACCGCCGGGTAGAGAGCGTAGATCAGGATATCCTCCTCTTGGTCCGAGTAGGGCGCCATCTCCTTCTTCATCTTCTCCCATTCCGGCGGAAGATGATTGGCCGGACGGTCGGTGATCGGTTGTTCGTCGCCGATCGCTTTTTTCATCACTTGCGGATCAATCGGAGCCGGCGTCCTGCCATACAGACCCCGGCAAAGGTCCCTCACTTCCCCAATGATGATCTTGTAGCGCTCCCCCGACAGCACATTCATAGTGGCTTGGGTACCGACAATTTGGGAGGTGGGCGTGACCAGGGGCACGTAGCCAAGCTCGGCTCTCACGCGGGGAATCTCTTTTAGTACGTCTTCAAACTTGTCCAGCGCATTCTGTTTTTCCAACTGGCCGACCATGTTGGTCAGCATCCCACCGGGAACCTGATAGACCAGTGCCCGCACGTCCACTCGTTCGGCTATCGGCGTGATCAGGTTGCGATAAGCAGTGTCCTTCAGTTCCTGAAAGTACTCGGTGATTTCCAGGAAATGGGATTTGTCCACCTTGAGCGCAAACCCCGCCGTGTCCAGCATCTCCACCAGCGTTTCCGTGGGAGGCTGGGAAGTGCCGGATCCAAAGGGAGAAATCGCGCAATCGAGGATGTCCGCGCCCGATGCAGCCGCCTGGAAGTAGGAGGTGGGCGCCATGCCCGTGGTGCAGTGAGAATGCAGGCAAACGGGCAGGCCAACCTCTGCTTTTAGGCGGGAAACCAGCTCGCGAGCGGAGGCGGGGGAAATCAGGCCGGCCATGTCTTTGATCGTGATGATGTCGCAATCGAGTTGCCTCAATTCCTGTGCGAGTTGCACGAAGCCTTCGATGCTATGCACGGGGCTGAGGGTGTAGGAAATACAACCCTGCACGATGGCGCCGGTCTTCTTCGCCACCCGAATCGACTTTTCCATGTTGCGGATGTCGTTTAAGGCATCGAAGATGCGAAAGACATCGATCCCCAATTCGGCTGATTTGTTGATGAAATGTTCCAGAATATCGTCGGCATAATGGCGGTAACCTACCAGATTCTGCCCCCGCAGGAGCATCTGCAGGTGGGTATTTTTCGTATGCTGCTTAAACACTCGGATCCGGTCCCAGGGATTCTCATTTAAGAAGCGGATCATAGTATCGAACGTCGCCCCGCCCCACATCTCGAAGGACCAATAGCCCACACGGTCCATCCGTTCAATCATGGGCACCATGTCCTTGGTCCGCAAACGCGTGGCAATCAAGGATTGATGGGCATCGCGGAAAACGGTTTCGGTGATTTCAACCAGATGTCCTCCGCCGATGGAGTCTTTCTGTGCTTTCATCGTTGGTCCCTCATTCCATCACCACCAGAGTTTCCCCCGCCGTTACATTCTGACCTTCCACCACCAGGATCTGCTGAATTCGGCCGGGGAAAGGGGCGGCCATTTCCGTTTCCATCTTCATCGCTTCCAGCGTAAGGATCACATCCCCCTCCTGCACTTCTTGTCCGGATTGGCAGAGGATCGCGATGATCTTACCGGTCATCGGCGCTTGCACTTTCTTTAAGCCCACCATCTCCGCGACCCTCGGTTTACCGGAGGGTGTCGGGGGAACGGAAGGCATCTGCACGGTGACCGTTCTCGGTGGGGACACCAAAACTGGGGGAGGAGGTGCCGTAGGAGAGGCTTCCGCCGGCTGCGGCATCACCAAGGGTACTGTGCTGCGACGAACCACCTCTTCCACTTCCACTTCGTACGTTTTGTTGTTCACTTTGATCATGTATTTGCGAGCCATCGGTTCCCTCCTAACGGGGCAGGTTCATCATGTTGTCGCGCCGGCCGACAATCCCCCAGAAGTTGATCTGAGAGCTCTGTACCGGCTTGATGGCGATCACCTTGAACGAGAGTTTTTCGTCCTGCAAATAGCGGGACAGGGCAGCAGCGATCACCGCTTGGATGTCTTCCGGTACACTCTCTGCCACGACACTTTCTGCCACAACACTTTCTGCCATCTGGGCTCCTTAGAGAGGGATGTTTCCCAATTTCTTCAAAGGGGTTACTTCTCGCTTGGTCTTTAGGACGGACAAAGCCGATGCAATGCGGGCGCGCGTCTCTGATGGGTCAATCACCGCATCCACATAGCCTCGCTTGGCCGCCTCATAGGGATTGGAAAACAAGCGCTCGTAGTCCAAGGTCAGTTCCTGGCGGCGTTGCTCAGGATCCGGGGCGCTGTCAATCTCCCGCCGGAAGATGATGTTGATCGCGCCGGAAGCCCCCATCACGGAGATTTCCGCTTGCGGCCAAGCCAGATTCAAATCAGCCCCCAAGTCCTTGCTGCACATGGCGACATGCGCGCCGCCATAGGATTTTCGCAATGTAATCGTGATCTTGGGCACGGAGGCCCAGGCATAGGCAAAAAGCAGCTTGGCGCCATGACGGATGATCCCCCCGTGTTCCTGCTGTTTGCCGGGCAGGTAGCCGGGGGTATCCACCAGCGTGACCAAAGGGATGTTGAAGGCGTCGCAAAAACGGATGAAACGGGCCGCTTTGTCCGAAGCATTGATATCCAGGCAACCGGCCAGGGCCATCGGCTGGTTTGCCACCAACCCTACCGTCTGGCCACCAATGCGGGCGAAGCCGACGACAATGTTCGGCGCAAAATATTCTTGCACCTCCATGAAATCCCCCACGTCCACAATTCGCTCGATCACGTCCTTCACGTTGTAGGAGATCTTGGGATTGGTGGGCACGACCTGCTGCAATTCCAGGTCGATCCGCCCAGGCTCATCGCCGGTATCGATCACCGGCGGGTCGTCCAGGTTATTGGCCGGGATGAACGAAATCAGGCGACGGACACCATCCAGACACTCATTCTCCGAGGGATAGATGAAGTGGCCGTTGCCGGAGATACTGTTATGCACCATCGCTCCGCCAAGCTCTTCCACCCCGACGTCTTCACCGGTCACCGCTTTGATCACTTGCGGTCCGGTAATGTACATGTTGGAGATCTTGTCCACCATAAAAACGAAATCGGTGATGGCGGGCGAATAGACGGCACCCCCCGCGCAAGGGCCGAGGATGACCGATATTTGCGGGATCACACCGGACGACCTCGTGTTGCGGAAGAAAATCTGGCCGTAGCCATGGAGGGAATCGACCCCCTCCTGGATCCGGGCGCCGCCGGAGTCATTGATCCCGACGATCGGCACCCCCATTTTCACCGCCATATCCTGCATCTTGTTGATTTTAGCCGCGTGCATCTCGCCTAAAGACCCGCCGGAAATCGTGAAGTCCTGCGAAAAAACACAGACCGGGCGCCCGAAGATATTGCCATAGCCGGTTACCACGGCATCCGCTGGAATTTCCACCTTATCCATGCCGAAATGAGTCGTTCGGTGTTCCACCAAAGCGTCATATTCGATGAATGTATCGGGATCCAAAAGGAAGGCGATCCGTTCCCGGGCCGACAGCTTACCTTTTTCATGTTGCCGTTTGGCCCGGCTGCCATCGACATCGATAATTCGTTCTTTTTTTTGATTAAGCTTTTTCAGTAATCCTTCAATATCTTGTTCAGCCATCTGCCAAGTTCCCTCTCTATGTTTCGAGCCCGAATCTCGATTGAGGAATCGAGCGAAACCGGACTATTATATCGGGAAATCCGATCGGGCGGAACAAAGATCAGTAGCGGATCACTATCGCATCGACGATGGCCTGCAGCTCTCCGCCGCGACCAATGAGCAAGGCTCCATTGGGGGCGATTCCATTGACAAAGACCCAACGGGAGATTCCCCCCTCCTCGATCTCGATCGTACGATGCTGGAACACCAGGTATCGCTCGTATTCCGCCCGGAAGGGGATCAGTCCTTCCTGGGAAAAAAGCGGCGCAGAGTGTTCCCACTGATCCAGAATCTCTGCCAGAAGGCTGTCCAGCGATAGCGACGAACCCGTCAGATCCGCAAGAGAGACTGCCTGCCCGACCAATTCCGGGGGGATTGCATTGTTGACATTAAGGCCAATGCCGATATAGGCCAAGCCCGCCACTTCCGTCAGGATACCGCCGATTTTTCTCCCGTCCGGTGTGACGATATCATTGGGCCATTTCGTTTTGATCGAAGGAAGATAAGGCTCCAAGGCGCGTAGGATGGGAATCGCAGCGAAGATGGAGAGCCCCTCCACCCTCGGCGGCTCAACCGCTAAGGTCAGCCATAGGCCGCCCGCTGGACTGGACCAGGCCCGGCCCTTGCGCCCGGCTCCTGCAGTCTGCCGCTTGGCGACTACGACAAACGGAGGAGACACCTCACTCGCCAAACGGCGGGCATGGAGCATGGTGGAATCAAGTTCGTCGATCCGGATCGTCTG
>JBGOWQ010000095.1:0-5537 GCA_041478715.1 Thermodesulfobiota bacterium
AACGGAGCCGCCGCGGCGGTTGCTGGTGATCGGAGAGGATAACGACCTGCTGGCGTTGATGGCCCAGCGGGATAAGCTGGGCCGGGCCCAGGTGGTGGGCGCCGTCGAGCTACCTGGTCTGCATGGGATCCCCGGCCTTCCTGTCTACAGTGGAGCGCCTCTCTCCCAACTGCTGAAGGAGGCCGGTGCGGGTGAGTTGCTGGTCCTATCATCTCCCCGTTTGGCATCAGAACTGATGAATCTCCTGGTGGAAGCCAAGCAGCGCGGGATCGCGGTATCCATGATCCCCTCACTGTATGATATGCTGACAACCGCCGTGTCGTTCCAACATACCGGTGACTTGCCCACGGTCACCGTCTGGCGGGGGCAGAACCGTTGGATCGAACGGTTAGCCAAGCGCAGCCTGGACGTGGCCGCCTCTCTCCTTCTGCTGGTGCTCCTGTCACCGGTGTTGCTGCTGGCGGCAGCAGGGATCCTGCTGACCTCTCGCGGGCCACTGTTCCTCCGGCAGGAACGGGTTGGATTGGCGGGAAAGACCTTTTCAGTCACCAAATTCCGCACTATGCACCAGGACGCCGAGCAAGAAAGCGGACCGGTCTTTGCCCAACAAAACGATCCTCGCGTCACTCCTTATGGCCGGATTCTACGCCTGCTGCGGGTCGACGAACTGCCCCAACTCTGGCAGGTGTTGCAGGGCCAGATGAGCCTGGTGGGCCCGCGCCCGGAACGGCCGGTCTTCGTGGAGCAGTTCTTGCAGGAGGTCCCCGGTTACGGGTTGCGCTTCCTGGTGAAACCGGGGATGACCGGCATGGCGCAGATCTATGGCTCTTACCAGACCACCCCGGAGAACAAGCTGCGCTACGACCTGGCCTATATCCGCGGCCAGTCCCTGCGCACCGACCTGCGCTTGCTGTTCTTGACCTTCAAGTTGATGCTGGGACGAAAAGGCGCCCGCTGATCGTCAAGTAACACGACACCCTGCTCAATCTTTGAGCAAAGATCGGACAACCAATCGTCCCTCTTGGGCGGCGCGGTCCCGCTCCAGGAAGCCGCCGCAGCGGTCCCCTTCACTTTGGCACGATTCTTGCTTCATATAGTAGTTGGTATGAAATCGATTGTGCTGGCGATAGTCCTGATAGCGATACTGATCACGGGAAATGCCCTCCCCGCTTTGGCGGCGGACAGCACTGCCCCCCAGATCTTCCTGGCCGAGACGGTGACCCCCTCCGCGGTGGTAACCCTTACCGGCATCGCCCCCGCCGGCAATTTCATCGAGATTTTCCGCAACAACCGCTCCCTGGGCATCACCGTCAGCAACGATCAAGGGTCCTTCTCGCTGGTGACCTACATCGATGAGGGGATCAATACCTTCCAGGCCCGGCTGGTGAGCTCCGACGGAAGCACCGGCGCTTTCTCCAACACCGTATTCGTCACGTTGGATCTGGTTTCCCCCCAGCCCCCCGTCCCCGACACCGTAGCCGCCATTCTGGAGCCCACCCAATTCCTGTTCGGCTCGGCCGAAGCGGGAGCCGGCGTGGGCGTTCTCCTGGACGGCAAGCTGGTAGAGACGGTGCCCGTCAACGAGCAAGGGCGCTGGCAGACCTCCAACCTGAACCTGGCCAACGGCTGGCACGATTTCCTGTTCTTCACTGTAGACCAGGCCGGTAACCAGAGTATCTATTCCCCGCTGGTGAAGGTGCTGGTGGGGGAAATCTCCCCCGACATCCGTGCGGCGCTAGACCGGCTGCAGGAATTGGGCATCGTCCGCGGCTACGTCGACGGCAGCTTCCGTCCCCTAAGCCCCATTACGCGGGCGGAATTCGCCACATTCCTGGCCCGGACGCAAGCGCAAGCCCAGATCGCCCCTTCCGCTCTAAACACCCCCCAATTCCCGGATCTACCGGAAGACTATTGGGCGCGGGAAGCCATCGCCAAGGCGGCGGCCAGCGGTTGGATGAACGGCTTTTCGGACGGGTCCTTCCGTCCTGAGGCATATATTACCGGCAAGGAAGTCATCGCTGCCATCGTGCGGGCAGCCGGGCTGGAGCGGGAAGTAATCGCCGCCCAGGCTTTGATGACCAACGCTCCCTGGTACGCCGGTTATTCTGTAGTGGGAGCCCAGCACGGGCTACTCTATGCGCAATTCACACCCGATGAAAACGCCCTGCGCGGGGAGGTCGCCACCTCCCTCATCACTCTGTATGACTTGCTGACGCAAAGGCGAATCACGCAGTGATGAAAAGGATTTCCAGAAAGGAGGGATGTCAGAATTTTGCCTTACTCTCCCAAGTGGAGAGGAATAACGTCAATCCTTCAAAGGAGGAGAGGACTTTGTACAAAAAGCTACTAGCTATCGTGATCACTGCTGCCATGCTCTTGACGCTGATCCCGCTGGCCGCGTTCGCTGCAGACACCACCACCCCGACCACAACCGAACCGGTCGCGATCACGCCAACCGTCGTGCCATTTTCCGACATCTTTGGCACACCTTACGAGTCAGCCTTCATCAAGCTTCATTTGATGGGGATCTTCACCGGCTACCCGGACAAGACCTTTAAGCCCGACAAGTCGGTAACTCGTGCCGAGTTTCTAGCAGTGACCATTCGCGCCTTGAATTTCGACAAATATGTTTCCGGTTTCAAGGGCGCCACCAAATATCCGGATACGGCCGTTGATCATTGGGCCACCGGTTACATCAACATGGGTACCGCCTTCGGCATCGTAAAGGGCTACCCGGATGGCACCTATCGTCCGGACGCCAATGTCTCCTACGCCGAAGCCAGCACCATGCTGGTCCGCATGCTGGGCTACACCCAGTACCTGACCCCCGTCACTCCTGGCGGCGGCACCGAGGACTGGTTTGCCAACTTCGTGCGGATGGCGGTCGCCTTGGGTGACCCCGTTTCCCAAGGTTTCAACGCAGTCCCCCCCGTCCTGGATCTGCCTGACGGTTTGTTGACCGGCACCCAGGCTTTCAACGCTGCCAATCCCGCTTCCCGCGGTGACCTGGCTGTGATGACTTACAATGCAATGTGGGTCTACCCGGTTGGCCAATTCATGTGGCAAACCGAAGGGCCCGTTCCCGGTGGGTTGTACGACATCGCATGGGGTTCCAAGACGCTGGCTCAGGCTCTGGGCTACTTCGAGATGGAAACGATCGTCACCAACGCCCCCAACTACGACGTCTATGCCTCTTCCGCCCAGATCGAGCTGCTCGAGGGCTGGACCACGAACATTGCTGTTGACGGGCTGCCCGCCGGTACTTTCATTCCTTACGGCCAGGGCTGGACCAACCCGGTAGACGGCAAGTTCTACGGCTGGACCGATCCCAAAACGATCGCTGCCCTGTTTGGCCTCTCGTATCCGGCGGACTTCAAACCGGTGCACCGGCTGTACAACATCCACCCCGATTCGATGTGGGTCGGCGGACGTCCGGCGGACCTGACCACCCTGATCGGCAAACCGATCCGCGTGATCTACTCCGGCAACACTCCCTACGTCGGCATGAGCCCGGACACCCAGATCTCCACCTTGCACTATGTCCGCGTGCTGCCGCACGAGATCGTCAACTACAAGATCGCCGCCAATAGCGTCGGTGGCCGCTGGTTCCCCGGCAAGACCGTGGGCGAGATTTACAGCACCGGCACTTTGCGGGTCTACCACCCCACCACCGAGATCAAGGCTCCCACCACCATCAACATCGATTCCGGCCGCGCCGTGATCTTCCTGCAGGATACCAACATCTGGAATCCCGACGTGATGTTGATCAAGGACGCCGACATCTCCATCGTGCGCGGCTTGGCCGAGCGCGCCACCTCTGTGGATTACGAAGGCCACCTCTTTGGCTTCCCGACCGTCACCAATCCGGTCTACGCCCTTCTGGCCAAAGTCTGGCCCGGCCACATCATCAAGAACTGCTTGCCCAAGGATACCTGGGCCAATACCTATGATGAGTGGGGCCGCGTGAGCAAGTTCTACGTCTCCACCTTCGAGTTCACCGACGACAACACTTGGAACAAGCGCTTGCCGACCCCTTACACCACTGAACCCGGTTACGTTTACTCCGTGGTGGAAGACGAGGCCAAGATCCAGTTGGGTGGCGCCCCCTACACCATGTGGACCTGGTACGATGCCCTCAGCACGGGCTTCGACGCCTTCAACTGGTACATGACTGCCAACTACTCTCCCGGCACCGCCTACTTTGCACCGATCAAGAAATTGCCCTCCGCCCTCAACGCCAGCAATGGCACTCACATTCCTGCCGACGGCAGCGGTCCCGGTCTGTTCTCCCTGGTTCGCTGGGAAGGCGCCGAAAATACCGCCACGGGCCTGACACTGGAAGACATCTACCGCACCAAGGATCAATGGGGCAATGACTGGGTCACCCAGATCAAAGCCAGCGGCAAGATCTACGACGTGTTGTTCCCCGGCCGGGGTGAGTTCGCGACCATCGCCGCCTCCATCACCGGTTCCACCGCGGAACCAACCGCGCCTGTGGGCCAGGTAGGTTCCGTCGAATCCGGCGCTACCTTCTCCAGCAATGATTTTGGTAGCGACCTGGTATTCAACAACCTCTGGGATGAGCGCGACGCATGGATCGGCACCAAAGTCGATCTGTTCTTCTCCTACCCCAACGACACCGCCAAACCGCTAGTCCGTTGGATGGCCTCCTCTTCCGGCAGTCTTTCTCCTGGCGGCCCCGTAGATTACGGTGTGGTGACCAATGTCAACCTGGTCAGCAACGTTGACGGCTACATGGTCAACATCCAGATCATGGACCAGTTCGGCAACATCAAGACCATCTACTTCCCCAAGATCGGTGTGGGACCGCTCTCCTTGAACTTCCAAGTCTGGAAGGACGATGGTGGTGCGGAAACCGTCACCGTGGCTGTTCCCTTCTACGACCAGTGGATCTTCGGCGGCGCTGAGTACTACGCCGAGCACAACAAAGGTGCTTGGGGTATTACGAATTACGCGACCGACGCTACCGACTACGCTGCCGTCTACGCCTTCTGGACCAAGCTGAACCAGAACCTGCTGCGCGACCTGGTGCAGGTGACCTACAGCACGGATCCCATCCTGGGCACCGTATCCATCCCGTTTGTGACGGAGCTCTACAGCCTGGAAGGAATCGTCAAGCAGGCCGGACCGACCTTCGACGGCACCGTCTTCTCGCTGAAGGATGTGATGGGTGTCAAGCCCACCATCGATGCCTTCATCCCCACCAAGTACTGGGGCACCTGGGATTACTTCAACCTGACGCTGCGTCCCGCCGCGCCTCCGCTGCCTGTTGGCGCCACCGGCTACACTGCCCTGCAGTGGATGGCCAAGGACCAGGTCACCGTTCCTTGGGACACCGGTTCTCAGAGCGCCGGCAACCCCCGTCCGCCTAGAGTGATCGCCGGCACCGGCATCTGGGATACTTCCCTGCCCGCGCCGAACGTACCCGTCCCGGACGGTAACATCCTGATCAAGAAGATGGCCGACCTCCAGCGTGAGCAGTGGGTCCAGATCTTCTTCCGTCCGATCTACGACCT
>JBGOWQ010000217.1:0-3061 GCA_041478715.1 Thermodesulfobiota bacterium
GCCGTGGTTTCCATCTAATGACCCGATGGAAGGAGTCCCGCCGTGAAGAGAATACTGATCGTATTGCTGGTTGGAATGATGCTGGGAACATCCTACGTGCAAGCTGCCCCCCCTGACCCCATCGGTGCTTCTTCCCCTTCGCCGGATTGGCAGAGCGTTCGTTCCCCAAACTTCATTTATTACTTCCGCGATCCGTCGATCCAGCCGGCCGTTGAGGGATTATCCCGCCAGGATGAGGAATTCCTCAGCTTTCTGAGCCGGACGTTCCAAGTCACGGCCACGATCTCACCTATTCAGACCTACATCTTTACCGATTGGAAGACCGCGTTGCAGGAAAATCTGCGGCTGCCGGAAACAGCCATTTGGAACGTCTACGAGCAAGGGGTGTTCGAGCGGACCAATGCCCAGTCTCTGCTGGTACGCCAACTGGTAGCGGACAGTGCTTCCCTTTTGCACAGTGGCGCCATGACCAGCCTGCAATACCGATTTCGCGCACAGGACCCTCATGTTCCGGCCCTGCTCTATCGGGCGATGGGCGAATTGCAGCCGCCGGAAAAGATGATGTTCCAGCCGTACTCACAGCATGCTTTGGTCACCTACGCATCGTTCCTCACATTCCTGGAAGACCGGTACGGTGCCGTCAAGCTGAGGGAATTGATGTACAACCTGCGATCCGAAGTCTACTACGGAGTGGGTCGGACGGGGGAATTCGAAAAAACATGGTTGATCCTCGACGTGGTGCAGCAAGTTTATGGCCGAACGCTGGAAGATCTGTCCCAGGATTGGCTCGCGTTTCTGGCACCGATGCAGGCTCCCAGCAACATTGATCCCAAGTTGTACTACGACATTTCGCAATACTTGAATACAGCCGGTTTAAATTACTATCGCTGGCAGGACTTTCCCAATTTTTTCGAACTGATGTCCGACACCGCCCTTCTCTACTACTGGTTCGATCGGCTGGATTTGGAAAAGAGCCAATTCTATTATCAGCGACTGCTGGAAGGCGATGCCCAGGGACAATGGGTCGTGAATGCCCCGACCCGCTACGCCATCGGCGGAGGGATCGGGCTCGGAGTGATCGTGCTCGCCATCATCGGCTACTTTATCTGGAAATCCTGGCGTCGCGGTCGACAAATGCGGGCCTTGGCGAAAGCGGCTCAGCAGGAGCAGTCGGCCTTCAGCGAATTTCTCGGCGACCGGACCAAGGAGCCTCCGGCACAGCAATAGGCACGGTCAAACGCGACGCAGCTTGGCTTTCATCGCGTCGGCCATTACCCGACGCTCTTCTTTCTTGCGAATCGCTTCCCGTTTGTCATATTCTCGCTTTCCGCGAGCCAGGGCAATCTCCAGTTTGACCCGATGGTGGCGGAAATACATCCGCACGGGGATGATCGTCAATCCTTTTTCGATGGCTTTGAAACCGAGGCGGCGAATCTCGGATTTGTGCAGCAGGAGCTTCCTTTTACGCGTGGCTTCGTGAGCAAAATGCACAGCGGGGCGATAATTGCCGATGTGCAAGTTCCACAGATAGGCCTCCCCCCGATCCACCCGAACATAGGCATCCAGGAAGTTGATCCTGCCTTCACGGATCGCTTTGACTTCCGATCCAACCAAGGCCAGGCCCGCTTCCAGCTTTTCCAGTATTTCGTAGTTGTGCAAGGCACGCCGGTTCACCGACACCACCTTGATGTCATCATTCATTTCCAATACTCCGTAGCGATATCATACCGAAAGGAAAGGATTGTAGAAAGAACCGGCGCGCAGTAACCCTTGTGGAAACGAGGGGAAACGGGGACAATGGGAGAGAGCGATGAGCGAGGAAGTTGCTGAAGTAACCAGCAGAAAAAACCCTGTCCCTGATCGGGAGTTACAGCAAAAACGCGAACGCTTTCAACAGGAAGCGTTTCCCTTGATGCCGATGCTGTATCGTACGGCCCTTAGACTAACGCGCAACCAACACGATGCCGAAGACCTGGTGCAGAATGCGGTCCTCCGTGCCTATACGTTTTTCGATAAGTTCCAACCGGGGACGTCCTTTAAGGCCTGGATATTTAAGATCATGACGAACCTCTTCATCAACGACTATCACAAACGGGCCCGCACCCCCCTTACCGTTCCGCTGGAAAATCAGAGCGGCTTTGAACCGGATCCCGAGAAGCTGTTTTTCGATCAGGTGATGGACACCGATATCAAGAAGGCGGTAGAAGAACTACCGGAGGTCTATCGGCTGACATTTCTACTCGCCAGCGAGGGATTTTCTTACAAGGAGATCGCTTCCATCACCAGGACCAACCTGGGCACGGTGATGTCCCGCCTATATCGCGCCCGCAGACTTCTCCAAGGCAAGCTATGGGAGTATGCTAAAGGAGTGGAACGATAATGGACTGCCGGACTGAATTGCACGAGCTCTATCGCTTCCTAGACCGCGAGATGTTGCCGGAAGAAGAAGCGGAGTTTGCCAACCACATCACCATCTGCCTGGAGTGCCTCAAGCGCTATGGGTTCGAATTGCAGTTCCAACAGTTGGTGGTTCGTCGGATGCATCAGGAGGAGGTGCCCGAAGACCTGATGGCCAAGGTGAAAGGCGCGTTACGCTCGATCTAGTGCAGACGGCCGCAAATTAGCTCGGCCAGTTGTTTCGCTTCCGCTTCCGCTTCGCTGGTATCCATGGCCTCCACCATCACTCGAACCAGTTTTTCCGTACCGCTGGGACGCACCAGTACCCGCCCGTGGCCCTTTAGTCGATCTTCTGCCAGAAAAACCGCCTCGGTGATCACGGGATCCTCAAACAGCAGTTCTTTGTGCTCCACGGGCACATTCAGCAGGAATTGGGGCACTCTGACCAGTTCCTGGCCCAGATCGCTGAGGTCGAGATTGGTTTCCTCCATCAGTCGTAGCAGCACCAGGGATGACAGGATCCCGTCACCGGCGTGGGCCATTTCCAAAAAAATGATGTGACCCGATTGTTCCCCGCCGACCGCTGCCCCGCTTTCCAACATCTGTTCCAGCACGTAGCGGTCCCCCACCTTGGCCCGCAAAAGCCTGCCCCCGTTGCGAGCCA
>JBGOWQ010000257.1:0-2714 GCA_041478715.1 Thermodesulfobiota bacterium
CCGGCATCGTGGCCGCGAATTGGGTAAACGTCAGCGGAAGCTGCAAGCTGATGTGGGGCAGATCGACGGCTGGTTGGGCGCTTTGCTGGTGAAACGCCTCGCTCAGAAAAGCGGATTGCCCGTCACCGGCTGCGGCCAGGAAATTACCCCGGGTAAAATCCGAGATCCCGTGATGCGGAAAGACCGATGGATCAAACCCCGGAGGGTGATGCTGGGAATTCGCCTGCTGGGAGCAATAGCCGACCGTATCCAGGCAGATCAATCCCCGGATAGATTTATTTCGTTCTATCGCTTGTTCCAGCCAGCGCGCGCTGCCGATGGTGGCCAGAATCCCGGGCCAGGATGTGTTGCTGATCCCACGGTAAAGTAGGGCCACTTCCTGCGCTAACCGATTTTCCGGCTCGTCCATCTCCGACTGCAACTGCTGATGGGCCAGGGCGATCGCTTCGCCAAAGTCACTGACCTGCAAACGCATTCCCTTGGCCAGAGAGGAAAGCTGCTTCATCAGCTTGTGGGTATGCCAGCGCAGATAACGATGCTGTGAATCCATTAAGCCTAGAGAATGCGCCAAGGCATGAACCTTGGTTTCCAAAAATGGATCGTTTTCTTCCAAGGTGAATCCGATGAAGCGAAGGTTGGAGGATCCTACCTTCTGCAGCACCCGGGCCGCTTCCAGCATGACCGCGACCGCCGAAGCGTTGTCGTCGGCTCCGGGGCTGTCCGCTACGGTGTCGTAATGAGCCACTACTAACAGTTCCGGGCCCGCGCCGGGGAGGGCGCCCTCCACGTTTTGGAAAGTACCCGGGCTGCCGGCCAGGCTGAACTCCTGTACGCCGGTAGTCAAGCCAGATTGCTGGAAAGAAGAAAGGATGTAGTGTCCGGCCGCCTGCAGATTTTCGTAATGGCCGGAGGGATCCCGCGGACCTTCCAGGGCCCGAACGTGTTGGAACAGGCGTTCGCTTTGCACTTGCTGCACCGCGGCAACGATGTCCGCATCCGATCGATGGACGAGAGAGCTCAACTGACAGAACCCAGTTTTTGACCTAGTTTGTAAGCTTTTTCCAGCAGTTCCGGCTGCTGTTCGATCGCCCCGGCATCGTTCGCGGAGCCGTAGACGATTCCAGCGATCTGCGCTCGCAGATAACGGCAGATGTCCTGAAAAGTGCGGATCGCGTTGATGCCGCCGGAAGTGTAAGGGTCGGTATCGCCGTACGCCAGGACCAGAGCGAACTGCTTACCGGCCAGAGCGCTTCCCTGGGGAGTCTCAAACGCATACCAGCGGTCGATGCAGGCTTTGATTTGTGCGCTCAGGGTAAACCAGTATACCGGGCTGGCGATGACGATGCCGTCGGCGCGGCGAAGCTTGGGAAACAGGAGGGTCATGTCGTCCTGGGTGGTGCATTCGCCGGACTCCGACTTGTGGCAGGCATCGCACCCTTTACAGGGATGAATGTTCATTTTCTGCAGGGTGAAGCTTTCGACCTCGGCCCCGGCCTGCTTTGCGCCGGCAGCGACCCGGTCCGCTAGAATGCTGCTGTTCCCCTTTTTCCGGGGACTACCCTTCAGGATCAGAATGCGTTTTTCGTTCAAGAGAGCTCCTCCTTCGGTGAAATCTCGTTGGCCGACAGGATACCGTCCATACGATGCTGCTATCTGCATCGGACGGAAAAGGGTGACTGTGGCTGCAAACGCATTCCTTTACGAGAGAAGAGAGCTGTCTCATCAGTTTTGTGCGTGTCAGTAAAGCTGCTCTTCATAGAAGATGTAGGAAATCACTTCTCCTGCGCTTTCATAGGCAGTCAGCAGTCTGAATTTGCCATCGTAGATAATTTTGTCCAGCTTTGGGAAATTCAGCTTTGCTCCGAGGTCAAGGCCTTGGGCCTGTTCTGGAGTGATTTTATTGTGTGTAAGAACAATCGAAAAATAGTCATTCACCACAGGAAGGGGGGCATATCCCAGAACTTCAATGATATATTGCTCCACTTCATTCCAGATCGTATCGCCGTAAAAACTAAGCGATTTCTCCAGATTGACAACGGTTGGCTTTTGCGGCGTTGGTGTTGGCGTAGGTGCAGGCGTTGGTGTAGGCGTTGGCGTTGGTTTGGGCGTAGGTGTTGGTGTTGGTTTCGGTGTTGGCTTCGGAGTTGGCGATACGGTTGACGTTGGCGTTGGCTTGGTGCCATCTGCCGGAGTGCAGCCTCGCAGAACGCCATAGGAAGCTCCGGCAATGACGGCCAAAACAAGCACTACCAACGCGGCTTTCTGCCAAAAACGCATAGATTTTTTTCCGATGGTTTCTTTCTTATTGCCATAGACTTTTTCTTCAATCTCTTGGTACAGTTGCCCGCCCTCCCTCAACTTCATGTAGAGCGGGAATTTCTCAATCAGCCGGTCAAGATTGCGCTCACTCTCTCCAAAATAGGACAGAATCTCCGCATCCTTGCGAGGATCTTGCCTGTGAACCTGGAGGGCAGTTGCATTCGGATCTCCCGCAATCAGCGAATACCCCTTTTTGAAAATCTCCTTCGCCTTCGCGCTATTGCCTTCATGCAAGTACCAGTTGAACAGGATAAAATCCTGTTGTGCCGCCTCATTCTTGTCCGGCATTTCTGTTTCTGCTTTCCCTAATAAATAGGAGATCACGTCTTGCTCATTTCGATATTCGGAAGGCACGTTTTGGCTGATGCTGGTTTTGTCAGCGACAATGACGGAAA
>JBGOWQ010000160.1:0-3832 GCA_041478715.1 Thermodesulfobiota bacterium
ATTGCACCGCGGGAAAGGCCCAGTGGGCGACCGGCAGGTCGGTAAACGTTTGTACGCTCAGTTCGGGGTTGGACCAAGCCTTCCCCCGCGCGATCATACTCAGCAATTCCGCTTTGGAGACCGGGCGGTCCGGCTGGAAGAGGCCATCCGGGTAACCCTGAATCCATCCTGCTTGCACGGCGGCTTCCACATAGGGGAAGGCCCAAAACGAGCCGGGCAGGTCGGAAAAGGAGGGGGTCACCTCCGACTGCGGCGCCGTGCCCAGCACCAAGCAGAACATCTTGGTTGCCTCGGCGCGGGTCACCAGTTCTTCCGGGCGGAAGGTGCCGTCGGCGTAGCCTTGCACGACACCGCGCCTGGCTAGGTCCTCGATCTGAACTGCAGCCCAGTATGAGGGAGTCACATCCTGGAAGGGGCTGGCTGCCCCACTGGGTAGTACCCCCATGGCGAATATGATAAAAAGGGCGACGCCCAGTGTGGCGATAAGATGGTTGCATTTCATCAACTTTTTCCCTGTTTCCATCCTCTTCCTATCAAGCATACTCTCACTTACGCGATGTTTGCCTCTCCTCTCGTACTGCGAAAGCGCCGGGGTTGCAAAGCGTCAGCGCTTTGCGCTTGTTCTCCCCGATTCAGATTCAGCGCGGCAATCGGATTGCTTCTTGCCTTCGCCAGGCAACGCCGCCTTTTGCTCCCTTGTCTCTGGCCAATCTACCGAGGCGTCTCTTGGCCCGCCCTAACCTTGGTTGTCGGTATAAGATTGGCAAAAGATCCATCCCGCACCGAAAAAGAAGTCCTTGTGCAAAACCTACCTGAGGCCTGCTTCCCGTCGGAGATCCGCAACCCGTTCGCGTCTCGGGGGCGTGTCAATATCGGATTGAAAAACATCTAATAATGTCTTATCGGAAAATTAGTTTTCCATTTCCCGGTTTTGATGACCCTTTCGATCTTATACTAGTTCCAAATAAGAAATGGAGGTTGTCATGCGCGCGCGTAATATCAAACCAGGGTTCTTTCTGAACGAGTACCTCGCCAGCTTGGATCCGTCGGCACGGCTGCTGTTTATCGGTTTGTGGTGCCTGGCCGATCGAGAAGGAAGGCTGGAAGACCGGCCAGGCAAAATCAAGATCGAGGTTCTCCCCTCCGATGACTGTGACGTCGACCGGATGCTGGAGGACCTAGCTCGCCCGCAAGGACCGAGCGGTGAGCACTTCATTCACCGCTATGCAGTGGATGGCAAACGTTACATTCAGGTGTTGAATTTCGTCCGCCACCAAAACCCGCACGTGCGGGAGGCGGCTTCCGTGCGGCCCCCTCCTCCCATGGAAGCGGACGCAGTGCAAAAAACGTCCGATTCAGCGATCTTGCATCAGGAAAGCACTGTGCTTGAAACAGAAGAGGTTCAGGCAAGCCCGGCTGATTCCTTGATTCCTGATTCCTTGATTCCTGATTCTCTGATTGCGGATTCCTTGATTCCAATACATTTGCTCACCTCGGCCGCAAAACCGGCGACCGAGGATCTACGATTGGACGGTTTTCATTCATCGAAACAAACCATGAAACCAGAATCGCACACCATGAACCCCCAAGCGCAAACCGAAAACGACGAAACCAAAGCTTCCTGTTGCGAATCACCGCATCCGCGTGCCTCTCCACCGAACGGGAATTCAATCGAAGCGGATCCGGCCAACGAATCTTACCCGCTGGAGTTCGAACAGTTTTGGGAACGGTATCCGCGCCAGACCGATAAGAAACGAGCCTTTCTCGCCTGGCAAGCGCTTCTGGAGAAAGGGGTAGACGCCGGCGATCTGATCCGGGCAGCACAACACTACGCGGCCCACTGCCGGCTTCGCCGGACTGATCCGGAATTCATCAAGCACCCCAGCACCTTCTTGGGACCGCTGGAAGTCTACCGGGATTGGGTGGCAACCCTGCACAAAGCAGGAAGAAATCGAAACGAGTGGCGAGAAGATGACGAAGAGGACCTCAATACCCTTTCCTCCTGAACCTGTTTCCGTGCACCGATCCGTCAGTTCGTTCCGCTTCGGTTTCGTGCGGACTTGGCCGCACGAAACCGCTGGAGGGTACCGCGAGCTAGCCCACGACGCCTGGCCGCGCCCCTCCGGCTTGCACATCCGCCCGGCCGTTCTGACGCATTATCCTGCGTCGCGGCTGGGCGACTGCTTCCACCTATTTTCTCTCTCCCTAGGAACCAGGCGCAACTCAAGCGCCCGGTTCGCTCGGGGCTGCGTGCAAGGATTTCCTTGCGGTGCCGGCGTTAATCCAATTCAGTCGGTGCGGCGGGATACGGCGTGTCGCCCATCAACCCTTCCCAGAGAATGCGGTTGTATGCTGCGAAATCGATGCGGTCTGCGTCCGTGAAGTCCATTCCCGTTGTGACCAGCGCCCAGTATGCCGCATCGTGCGTGGGCTTTTGCACAATCAGGCCGGTCGGCTTGGCAGGCAGCGGCAGTTCTGAATTGTAGAGCATCGGTGCAGGAACGGCTGCAAAGCTCCAGGGACTGGGGGTCGTGCTGAAGATGTCGGCCATGGGCCGGGCGAGTGCGTCGTTCAGGTTCATGGGCGGGAGGCCCAGAACCTCTTCAATCGTGCGCAGGAAGTCGATGGTGTTGTACTGGGTGGAGACCAACGCTCCTTGCTTCACATAAGCGCCCACCACAAAGGCAGGGCTCCGGTGCGAATCGACGTGGTCGGGACCGTCCTGCGCGTCGTCCTCGATGATAAAGATCAGCGTGTTGTTGGCGTATTTGCTCTTCGAGATCTTCTCAACCAGCATTCCTACGGCGTAGTCGTTGTCGGCTTGCTGCAGCTCTGGAGTGTTTACGCCGGCAATCGCGGTCGCGAAGTCTCCTGTGTGGTCGTTCATCAGTCGAACGAGGCTCAACGCAGGAAGATCCTCCCCTCCGGCAACGTACTTGGTATCGAACTCGCGTTCCCACTCTTTGAAACGGTAGTAATCCGGAAAGGTGGGATCCCAACCGCGGAAGTACGGATCCGTGAATGGGGCGAGGGAAACATTCGTCGAGTAGGCTACGATTGTTTTGGTTGAAGCCGGATCACTTTCCAGAGAAAGGCTGTAGGGAGAGCTTTGGGGAAATGAGTAGCGAGTGCCATCAACGGCGAAACCATAGTTGCGAACGGTGAGATTTGCCCGCAGGGCGGAGTCCCACAGAAAGCCGGTATTCACTTCATTGTTCGGTCCATCCGGCGCAGCCACGTCGGTCTGGCCCGGCAAGACATCCGGATCGTCCGGTGTCAGGGGATTGGCAGCCTGGCGCGCGGCGACGTTCGGAAGGGCAACGTTCACGCTGCGGTTCAAACCACCTTGATCCAGGCTGAAGCCGCGGCCCGCATAGGCCAGCGGCCATTGGCGCTCGACCATGTCCTGAGCTTGAGCCGACGTGGACCATGCCCAGCCGTCATAGCTGACTTCGGCGGTGCAATAGAAGTTGTCGAGCGTGACGAAGGTTCGCGCCAAGTTATGCAGATTCGGCGTGAGCGCCTCTCCGAACTCGGCCAGGGCAGGTTCGCCATTGCCCTTTCCAAGGTCGCCCAGGATTTGGTCGTAGGTCCGGTTCTCTTTGATGATGAAGATCACATGCTTGACGCCCTGACGGACAGCCGCCATCACAGCGGCGTCGTTGGGGCTCACGGTGTGGGCGAAGCGGTTATTCTTGGCGACCTGGGCCGTCAGCGTCGTAAGCTGGTCTGCGCCGGGGAGCGGGAAGCTTTGGAGGCCGGCTTTGATCAACTGGGGATTGTACTGATTCGATGCATAGCCATTCTGGTGCGTCGCCGGGCCGTAGCTGTA
>JBGOWQ010000190.1:0-3462 GCA_041478715.1 Thermodesulfobiota bacterium
ACCATCTCTACGGGGACACTTTCCCCGAGCCGGAGGCTCTCCTTTCCGATTTCTCCCGTCTGCCCGGCATCGATGGCCAGAAAAAAATGAGCAAAAGCTTGGGGAATGACATTGCCTTCGCCCACAGCGCGTCGGAAGTGGAAAACCGCGTCAGCGCCATGGTGACCGACCCGGCCAAGATCCGCAAGAACGATCCGGGCCATCCCAACATCTGCACCGTCTTCGCCTTTCACCAGGCGTTTAACAAACAAAACACCCCGGTGATCGCGGAAGCGTGCCGCGGGGGACAGTTGGGATGCGTGGAGGACAAACGGAACCTGGCTCGGATCCTAAACGAGCTGTTGGACCCAATCCGTATGCGGCGGCAGGAATTGCTGACTCACCCCGCCCAACTGGAAGAGATCTTCGCCTTCGGCACCGAGAAAGCACGCCGAGCGGCTCGATCGACCATGGAGGAGGTGCGGATAAAAATGCGCCTGGGTGCTCCGCTGTTTTACCGAAATTTGCCCTAAGGGGATTGCAGGAGCGGTACAATACGAAGAAACAAGGGGGTCAGAGCGAATGGGACTCGATGAATGGTTGCGGAATGCAAAAGAGAAGGATGCTTCCGACCTGTACATCAAGACTGAGGCACCTCCAACCATGCGCATTTACAACCAACTGGTCCCTATTGATCACGCTCCGCTGACCCCGCCGGAAACAGAAGCGATCGCTTTCTCCATCATGAGCGAAGCGCACAAGAGGGTATTCGCCCGCGACCTCCAGGTCAACCTGGCCTACTGGAAGCCGGAACTTGGCCGCTATCGCGTCAATATCTACTGGCAAAAGGAGACGATTGCCGCTGTCTTCCGCGAGGTGAAACTAAACGTGCCTTCCTTCGAGGAGCTTCGTCTCCCCAAGCTCCTGGCGGGACTTGCGTTGGAACGGCGGGGGCTGATCCTGGTGACCGGTGCGGCGGGGACGGGCAAATCCACCACGATGGCGGCGATCATCGATTACCGCAATCGCAATACGCCGGGTCATATCGTGACCATCGAGGACCCGATCGAGTTTCTGCACCAAGACCATATGTCGCTCGTTTCCCAGCGGGAAATCGGCATCGATGCCAATTCCTATTCGGATGCGTTGAAAGACGGCCTGCGGCAAACGCCGGATGTGATTGTGATCGGTGAAATGAGGGACTATGAAACGGTCCTGGCCGCTCTTCATTTTGCCGAGACGGGTCACCTGGTCCTGAGCACCTTGCACTCTTCCAACACCACCGCGGCGGTGGAACGATTACTCTCCTTCTATCCGCCCCAGGCGCGGCCACAAGCCAGCACGGAGATTGCCCTAAACCTGAAAGCGGTCATTTCCCAGATTCTGCTCCCCCGCCAGGATGGAAGCGGCCTGATCCTAGCCACGGAGGTCTTGGTCAATTCGCCCCACGTGCGCGATGTGATCGGCACGATGAATTTCAACCAGATTGGAACGGCCATTCAACGCGGAACCTATGACGGCATGCAAACCTTTGACCAATCCATCTACGACCTGTTCTCACAAGGGTTCATTTCTGCCGATGATGCAGTTGCCAATGCGCAAAGCCCATCGGAGATGAAATTGCGGTTCAAGGGCTTGCTGGGTAAGGACTACTGAACATGCCGCGCAAAAAAATCGGCGAAATCCTGGTGGACAAAGGATTTCTCAGTCCGGAGCAGTTGAACAAAGCGATCGAGGTCACCCAGGCTACCCGGTCCAAGTCCCCCGCGGACCGGGCCCTGATGGGCCGGGTTCTGATCAACATGGGCTACATCAATGAGGATCAACTGGCCGATGCCATCGGAACCCAATGGAACATTCCGGTGGTGGATCTCTCCGCCCCCAATCTACCGCCAGAGTTGGCCAAGCTCGTGCCGGAGGAAGTCTGCCGCCGTTACCGGATCCTGCCGTTGGAGCAGCAGTCCAATACGCTATTGATCGCCATGGCAGACCCGCTGGATGTTTTTGCTATCGATCATTTGCGCCTGGTCACAGGCTTAACGGTGGAACCGCGGGTGGCCACCGAAACCGCGATCCTGGGCGCCATCGACAAATTGTTTGGTGTGGACCGATCGGTGAAGGCGGCCATGGATCAAATCGGCGACTCCTCAGCGGTGACGGGGATTGCGCCGGAGGAAGAGCTTTCACTGGACAAATTGGTGGAGATTGCCGACCAGGCACCCATCGTGCGCCTGGTGAACCTGATCATTACGCAGGCGGTGCGAGACCGGGCCACCGACATTCATATCGAGGGACAAAAGACCCAGGTGGAAGTTCGCTACCGGGTTGACGGCTTATTAAGTACGGTCCGGTCCATCCCCCGCCACCTTCACCCCGCGATCATTTCCCGCTTGAAGATTATGGCCAACCTGGACATTGCGGAGCGTCGAAATCCCCAGGACGGACGAATCCCGCTCAACGTGGACAAACGGGAGATCGACTTGCGCGTTTCCACCTTGCCGACTATTTTCGGTGAAAAAATCGTGATGCGCATTTTGGACAAAACGTCCACCCTGCTCTCGCTGACCCAACTCGGTTTCTTACCGGGAGCCCGGGTTCAGTTCGAAAAAGTGATCAATCAGCCGTACGGCATGATCCTGATCACGGGACCCACCGGTTCCGGCAAAACCACCACCCTCTATGCCATCCTGCGCCAGTTGAATTCACCGGAAAAAAACCTGGTATCGGTGGAGGACCCGGTGGAATACCAGCTCACCGGCGTCAATCAGGTGCAAATCTACTCCAAGATGGGGCTGACCTTCGCCAATTCCCTTCGTTCCATTCTCCGCCAGGACCCGGACATTATCATGATCGGTGAGATCCGTGACGCCGAGACGGCGGAAATTGCCATCAACGCCGCATTGACCGGCCACCTCGTGCTTTCCACGTTGCATACCAACGATGCCCCTTCGGCCGTAACCCGGTTGGTGGACATGGGGATCGAGCCATTCCTGATTGCCTCTTCCCTGATCGGGGTCACGGCCCAACGTCTTGTGCGCAAGATCTGCTCCAACTGCAAGGTCTCCTACACCCCGCACATGGAACCCTTGCGGGCGCTGGGAATCGAAATTCCTTCCGGCATTGAGGTACAATTCTACCGAGGGCAAGGCTGTGAGCAATGTCACGGCCGGGGTTACATGGGTCGCACTGCATTACAGGAGGTGATGGTTGTGGAGGAGTCGGTGAAGAATCTGGTTCTCCAGCGATCCTCTTCCCAGCAGTTGAAGGAATTGGCGCAGAAAAACGGGATGCAGACGCTGCTGGAAGACGGCTGGAACAAGGTATTGGAAGGGGTCTCCACCATCGAGGAAGTCCTGCGCGTGGTGGCTACGGCGCAGGTGTAGAGTGGAACTGATCGATTTGTTGGGCATTGCGGCCAAGAGAGAGGCTTCCGATTTGCATCTGACGGTAGGGGTTCCCCCCGTGCTGCGAATCAACGGATCG
>JBGOWQ010000231.1:0-2966 GCA_041478715.1 Thermodesulfobiota bacterium
AATTTGAATCCCCACCAAGCGGCCGACCTGCAAGGCAATGAACAGGGGACCGGTAACACATTCCAGGATGGTGGCCGAGCGCGCCAATCCGCTCACCGCGGCGATGTCGCCGAAACCGGTGCTGGTCAGCGCGGTGAAACTGTAGTACACGTAATTGACGGGAGCGCCGGCAAAGGATCCCGGCAGGATCAGCTCGACCAAAGCATAGAGAAAGCTCCAGAAAATCCCCAACAGCAGGTAGACGGAAGCAGCGCCCGAAAGCACATCCACGGTAATACGTTCCTCCTGCCAGACTCGCCACAAAAGTGCGGAGGCGGCGTAGAAGAAAAACAGGCAACCGAAGACGGCGTGCAGATAGGAGAAGATTGTCGCATGAAAGGTGGCGTCCAGCCAGGCAAAAACAACAAAAGTGAGTGCTGACAACATGACGATCCGGCGGTGTCGTTTGTCCGTAGCGAAGGCATAGATGCCGCCAATGCAAACCAGCGTGCCGAAGGTGGCCGTCAGGATCGCTCCCCACATCTGCTGGCTGATCAGGATGGGGCTGATGGCCAACAGCAGGATCTGGGACAAGAGCAGATAGGAGTATCGTCCCCGGTGATGTCCGTACCACCAATTCTGCAGGTGCGCCCGAATGGATCCTTGTTTGTAGTTCTCCTGAGTCATTCCGATTCCCTTTCTTTCCTCGTGGATGTTTCGATTATACTAATGGATAGAAGGGAGAATCGGTGATGGATCCAAACGATGTATATGCCTATTTTATGGGCCCTAAAGCGGAAAATTACTCAGTATTCAAAGAGATGCTGGGGTATATGATGGACGACTATGCCGAGTGGCGACGGGGGTTTCATCCGGAAGATCCGCCAGTGATCACCATACAGGATCAGCAAACGAAAGGATTCCTCGCCAGGACGCAGGAAATGCGCCAGAACCTGGTAGAACTGGCGGGATTGTTGCAGGTGACTTCGGTTCCCTGGTTTTCCCCCCGCTATCTGGGGCATATGACGACCGACACCCTGATGGCGGCGAACCTCGGCTACATGCTGGCTTTGCTGTACAACCAGAATAACGTAGCCTACGAAGGCTCTCCCGGCACAACCGGTTTGGAGTTGGAAGTGGGCCGTCAATTGGCAGCGATGATGGGATATTCTCCGGAAAATGCCTGGGGTCATTTGACCTCGGGGGGGACCGTGGCGAACTACGAAGGACTCTGGTTAGCTCGAAATTTGAAGTCGATCCCCCTTGCCTTGCGTGAGGCAGCTCCTCAGCTGGTCAGCGGCTTGACGGAATGGGAATTGTGGAATCTGCCGACCGAGATTGTGTTGGACTTGATGGATCGTGCTCGCGAAGCAGGATTATTGGACGAAGTGCGCCAGTGTTCCGTGCGAGGCCGGGGAATTCCGGCCGGAGGTCTGGGAAAGGTACTGGTGCCGCAGAGCAAGCATTATTCCTGGGTCAAGGTGATGGACCTGCTCGGTCTTGGACAACAGAACCTCGTACAAATTCCGGTACGCCAGGATTACCGTCTCGACATAGACGCGTTGAACCAAACTCTGGAAAAGTTGGAAGCCGAGCGCACCCCGGTCCTGGCCGTCGTGGCGGTGGCTGGGTCGACGGAGGAAGGAGCGGTAGATCCCTTTCATCGGCTAGTCGAGCTTCGGACCGCTTGGCAAAAGCGCGGTTTCTCCTTCTGGTTGCACATCGATGCAGCCTACGGAGGGTATGTGCGAAGTACCTTCCTGGACACGGAAGGCCGCTTCATGGAACTTGCCCAGATGCAGGGAACCGGGCACGAGCCGTCGGCGAGTTGGCCGGAACCCGAAGTGTATCGGGCGTACCAAGCCTTTCCTTCCGCCGACTCGATCACAGTTGATCCACACAAGCTAGGCTACATCCCTTATCCAGCCGGCGCTTTTCTGGCTCGCGACCGGAGAGTTGTGCAACTGATCTCCTATTTCGCTGCCTACGTCTTCGAACAAGCGCAAGAAAGCCCTCAACTTCTCGGAAGCTACATTCTGGAAGGATCGAAACCGGGTGCGGCCGCTGCCGCCGTATGGATTGCCCACCGCCTGGTGCCGCTGAACCGAACCGGCTATGGAAGGTTAATCGGCTCCAGCATTGGCGGGGCGCAGCAGTTCTACCGCTCCCTGGTGGAACGCCCGGTTTTTGTAGCCAACGATCGCCAATACGAGGCCCTGGCCTTGACGAGGCCCGACTTAAACATCGTGGTCTATGCCTTTAACGAGCGGGGAAACACCAACCTGGAAACGATGAATCGCCTGAACCAGCGGATCTACGAGTATTGCTTTCAATCTTCCGGTCATCTCTACCGCAGCGAATTCCTCCTTTCCAAGACTTCGCTGGAAGAGAAGGAATACGGCCAAACGCCAGCGGCTTTCGTTTCCCGCTTCGGCATTCCCCGGCAGGAGTGGGATCGCGTGGGTACCGTCTTTGTCCTGCGCTCCTGCCTAGTGACACCCTTCCTGGAACGGGAAACCACTTTTGATGCCTATTGGGAAGATTTCCGCTCCAGCATCGAGAAAACCCTGTCCCAACTTTAGAATCCCACTCTTCCCTTCCCCCCCGTTACTCTGGCATAATCCTCAAAGACCAATGGAACGCACGGAAATCATCACTAAATTAGCAGCGATTGTACGGAAGGTGACCAAGTCCAAAATAGAACTGCGCGAAGAGACGCGTTTGATCGAAGACCTAGGCGTCGATTCGTTAGATTTGCTGGAAATCGTGATGGCGGTCGAAGACATGTTTCGCATCAAAATCACCGATCAGGACTTCATTCATCTGGCGATTGTCAGCACGGCTGTTTCCTTCATCCAGGACAAGACACCTCTCTAGTGGCCGAGACCGTTCCTGCCCGGTTTCACCAAGCCGCCGAGCGATTTGGAGAACGACCGCTGCTTTTCCGTAAGACATCAGCCGGGTGGCAATCGATGTCCTATCAACAA
>JBGOWQ010000139.1:0-4375 GCA_041478715.1 Thermodesulfobiota bacterium
CGCTGTTCCATTGGCTTGCCGTATAACAAAGCTCTTTCCTCTTTCCCTTTCTCCCACAGGTAGAGAACCTGATCTCCCTCGCCGTACCCGTCCGCCAGCGCGATTTTGGAATAGTCCTCGTTGGCACCCACGAACCAATTCCCGTAAAGGCTGGACCCCAGGTCCGTCACGTCCCCCGTCTCCAGATTCCACAACCAGGTCTGGTACTGCGGGCTGTTGCGGGGATCCACTTGGAGACAAGCCAGGTTGCGCTCGATATCACAATGCGCGCAGTTCACCTGCTGATGGGCAAACCGCTCTCCGGCGAGTAATTCCGGCTCGCCACCGTCCAGCGAAACCCACATCGGCTGGTAGTTCTCGTCGCCATCCTGGTCGATCATCACCAGGATCTTGCCCAATTTGGGAAAAACATGGAACGATTCACCGCCCATTTGAAATGGATTTTGCAGAGCGATGTCCCGTGGTAGAAGCGGCTCGGGCACGCTGCCTGCCTTGTCCATCCCGTAGAGGCTGATGCGCCCGGAAAGATCGCTTAAGAAGTAGATCCGCTCTCCCACGAGTTGGGGGCTGAGGAACGAGCGTGCCGAAAGCAAGGACTCAATCCGAAACGGTCGTGGCATCTGAAATCTCCTTCCTATCAGGCATTATCCCACAGGGAGGGAGTAGCCGATTCCGAGCAGCAAGAACATCTCAATATATGGGAAGATATGTGGGAAGATGATTCGAAGGAAGGTGCGCACATGACGGAAGAGGAACGGATGCGAGAGCACGATCGTAAGGAGGAAGAATACAAGAAGGAAGCACTCAGACACGAACAGGAGAACATCGAGGCAGTGCTCAAACACGAGCAGGAGCGGATCCAGGAAGTGCAGGAACGTGCGCGCAAAGAAGAAGATTACGGTAGGGAAGCAGTGCGTAAGGAACAGGAATACAAAGAGGAAGCTCTTCGGCACGAACGAGAATTCCAGGAATCCTTGCTAAAACGAGAGCCCAAAGAGCAGAAGGGCTGACGTCCCGGTCAGCCAAAGCGGAGATGCCGTGCTCTGGGATGTACCTCTAGGCTATGATCCCAAATCCAGCTCGAATCCCTCGCCCAGGAAGGGTGAATAAACCAGCGTGAAACCACTGGCCGATTGCGGCACCACGAAACTGACATACCCGCTTACTGATTGGCCTTTGGCCAAGTGGGTCAACGGTACGTCCGGATCTAAGCCACCAACCATGACATGACCATAGGCATTTCCATTCCGGTCTTTTACGGAGAAATACAAGGTATTCACGCTGTAGGTTTCTTCCCGCGCCAGATTTTCAAACTTCACTTGCACGTCCAAAAAGACATTGCCATCGCCCTCCGGAACCCACATCCCGTGTTTGGTGGTCGTCGCGACACTTAACACAGAGAGAGCGACCCCATCAATCTCCATCCGCTTCAGCACGGTCGTGGTTGTAGGTGTGGGACTTGAAGGCGGGGTAGGGGTGGGAGAGATGCTGCCGGAAGCTGACATTTTCACCACCACCTTGTCCACCGATCCATCCGGCTTGGTGGAGTAGGTTACAACCGCGCCTAACTGCTCTGAGACGAAACGCAATGGCACAAACGTGCGGCCATCTTTAATGAATGGAGCCACATCCAGTTGTACCGATCCGCCATCCACCAGGGCGGTAGTGGAGTCGATTGTCAGTTCGATGGTTCGATCCGAGCCGGCACTGGTTAGCGTCCAGGACAACAAAACAAGGACCAGAGCCAGCAGGATCATTCGCGGAAACTTCATCGTTAATACCTCCTTGCACTGCTTAGAATCGCTCCACAGTATACCAATCCCCAGCGGGTCGTCCACGGTATGGCGCCCCTCTCCATTCCTGCTCCAGAGGTCCGTGGCCTGGCCAAACTTCCCCATGCTTCATTCCCCGACTCCAAGGTATCCCTTTTTACAGGCCAGCCCCCTGTGCAAGACCAAAGCATCCGCAGATAGAATGTGGCAAACACTGATGACGGCGGACATGTATGGAGGTCAGGCAGTAAATAACTCCCCGTCCAGGTATTTCAGACCGCTATCCACGGCGACCGTAACCACAATGTGACCTGCACCCAATTCTTGGGCAAGTTGGAGCGCTCCCACCAGATTTAGCCCGGTGGAGATGCCGGCGAAGATTCCCTCTTCTTTGGTCAATCGTCGGGCCATTTCAGCAGCTTCCGGCTCTTCGATGCCGCGGGCTTCGTCATAGGATTTCCTTTCCAGCAGCGGGGGGATAAAGCCCAGTCCAATGCCTTCCACGTGGTGCGCGCCAATGTTGCCGGTGGAGAGAATGGCCGAGGCAGCCGGTTCCAGGGCGACAATCTTTGCCGGGCTTTCCGCTTGCTGCAGTGCCCGGGCCACGCCCATCAGCATCGCGGCTGTACCTACACCGGCACAAAAGGCATCAATCGGCTGACCCACCTGGCGTAGAATCTCGCGTCCAAGTCGGGCATAGCCCTGAATGGAGTCGGCATTGTGCAACTGATTGGTGAAGTAGGTGTTGGGTGTTTTTGCCAGAAGGCGCGCTTGCTCCACCATACGTGGGATCAGGTCGGGGGTAACCAAGCCTCCCACGCTGGGGACCATGATCACTTCAGCACCGGAAGCGCGCATCGTCTTCAGTTTTTCAGGGGTAAAGGCATCGGACGACACGACTTGGAAGCGGTATCCTTTAACCGCGCAAACGAAAGCCAGGGAGGATCCCGTACTGCCACCGCTATACTCCACCACCGTCATTCCCTGGCGTAAATCGTTGCGCGCTTCCGCTTCTTCAATCATGGCTAGTGCCATTCGATCCTTATAAGAACCGGTCGGATTGAAGTATTCCAGTTTGACGAAGACCTCCGCGCTGTCTGAAGGAGGAATTTTCTGCAACCGCACGAGCGGGGTATTCCCGATTGCCTGTAAGATGCCCGAAGATAACAGTGGTGATCGCGCCATCAGTCTCTTCTTTCCCTGAGCCTAGCTTGCGCTTGTCTGGCTCAAGATAACCTGTTCTAAATCCGTATGCAGCCTAGGGAGACGAATGCGACGGGGGAATGTCTACTGGCAACCGCACATTCACCGTTCCCTTCATGCTCGGGTGCACCGTGCAGGAATACGGGAAATCGCCGGTTTCCAGGAACGTGCCCGTCCAGGAGTCTCCCGGTTTCAAGATCGGGCTCATGGAGATGATCGGACCCCGTTCGAACAGGATTTGGTGATTCACTGCGTCTTGATTGATCCACGTGAGGGACGCTCCCTGTACGATGATGATGGGATCCGGATCGAAGCGGAAGTCCTTGATGTTCACCACCTGTTCGGGGGGCATGCCAGTGGGGGTAGGCGGTTGTGTGGAACTGCCCGAGGGGGTGGGCGTGGTGGCGGAACTACCGCAGCTTGCCAGCAACAAAAAACCCACGGCCAAACAACAAAAAACGATCAGTTTTTTCATATTCACTCCTTCTTTTGCCCTTTCATTTTATAACAGTTGATGGCGATCAAAAATGCGAAATAAATGCGAACAACTCTGTTAGGATTACAGGATCTGGAGCAAATGGTCACCCAGGAAAGGCAGCATCATCGATGGAATCCAACAAAAAGCAGCCCTTGCAGTTGAGCAGGATAGTGTCATGAATTGGCTGCAGCGGCGCGATTTGATGATCGACCTTTATCTTAGGTTGGGCTACGAGCTGGTGGAAGACCCTGGTTACCGGGCCTTCAAGGGGAACCCGGACAGCCGGACGTTGGTGTTCGTCAACGATATCGAAGGTTCCGACTTGCCCAGCGACCTAGAAGACGGGGTGCGGGTTACCTTCTTATCCAAGAAAGGGGCCGAGGATTGGCTGGAAGACCACGTGGAGACGTACCTCACATCCTATAGCTGGTTGAAAATGCTGCCGGAGGAACCGCTGTCCTCGTTCGATCAGGGCAGATGGCTCTAGGGAAACGGGACAGGATCAAAGAGGATTGGGTGGGATCACTAAAGCGGTGGGAATGGAACCGATCATATAGGCGAATGCCAACAGCATGACGTTTAGAATCATGTCCGGTCGCTTGGCCGGAGTATAACCAGGAATAGGGTCAATAGAAAAGGCGTCCAGCCGCGGATTGGAAGGGAGCGCGGAGCTCCCCATTGCTAAAACCCGATTCTGCTCTACAATAAAAAGCAGCGGGCGTGAGAGTCTTCGCTCGCGAAAGACATTCAATTAGGAGGTTACGATGGGAATATTCAACCGATTCGCGGACATTCTCAAGGCCAACGTCAACGATTTGCTGGACAAGGCCGAAGATCCGGAAAAAATGCTGAAACAAATGGTCATCGAGATGGAAGAAGCCGTCAACGAAGCCACCATGGCCCTGGGGGATGCCATCGCCAA
>JBGOWQ010000241.1:0-2868 GCA_041478715.1 Thermodesulfobiota bacterium
CGGCACAGAAGGCATTGGACAGGAACCTCAACTTGACGAATGGTGATGGTTAAGGGCATCCCCAGCTCTGCACTCCTATGGCTGCAGGAACACCAGCTGCACCCCTGTCACCTTCGTCTTCGCCCAGTAGCCAAACAGCGGCTGGAAGTTTCCCCCGGCAGTAACCCAATCGTAGGTGCTGTCATTCCAGTGAAAGAACATCCCTTGAATCCAGTTGGAAGAGACCGCCTGGTCCAGCGTGACCAAGGCTCCGCCGTCCTTGCTGACCCGCACAGCCCCCCAGGGGATCACCCCCTCGTAGGGGACCCCGATCAGGTTCCAGTTCAATCCCAGATTGATCCCGCTCTGCGCCGCTACGTTCGGTAACCCGCTGACTGAATATGCCACCGCCGTGGGCACTCTCAGCCAGTAGCCTGCCCCCAGACGCAAGCTGATCAGCTCTTTGCCGATATATATCCCCGCCAGCGGATCCCACTCGAACAAATACCAGGGAGAGGGCAGTCCACCAAACACAACTTGCGGATTGGTGGATGCTGGTGTCAGCGGCAGGGAGATCATGTTCCAGCCTTCCGTGAGATTGTAGCTCAGAGAGACTTCCTCGTTCACCCTGAGTGCCCAGGTGTCGTTGAGGCTATTGTTGCCGTCCCATCCTCCGAAGAGGATCACATTGCCGGCAGAGGCGTCGTAGGCCAGGGCATGGTTACTGCGGGAAGGTGGGGAGCTGGTCGGGGTGCGGTTGGCCCAGTTGTTGCTGGCGTAGTCGTAGACCCAGGTACCGTTGAGGTAGCCGCTTCCACTCATCAATCCCCCGAAGAGGATCACATTGCCGGCAGAGGCGTCGTAGGCTAGGGCGTGGCTGTTGCGGGCGACCGGGTGGCTGGCCGGGTTCCGGTTGCTCCAGCTGTTGCCAGCGTAGTCGTAGGCCCAGGTGTCGTTAAGGTCGCTCCCACCCCATCCAGTTCCCCCAAAGAGGACGACCCTGTCGGCAGAGGTATCGTAAGCCAGGGCGTGTTCAGCGCGGGCGAGCGGCTTGCTAGCCGGGTTCCGGTTGCTCCAACTGTTGCTGGCGTAATTGTAAGCCCAGGTGTCGTTGAGCAGGTTGATGCCATTGCGTCCACCGAAGAGGATTGTCGCGTTCCACGGCACGGCGGCGGCGTTGTAGGCCAGAGCGTGGCTGCTGCGGGCGGGCGGGGGATTGGTCGGATTGCGGTTAGTCCAGCTGTTAGTGGAGTAGTCGTAGGCCCAGGTGTCGTTGAGGGGGCTGCCGTCCCATCCAAGTCCGCCGAAGAGGATCACCTTGCCGGCGGAGACGTCGTAGGCTAGGGCGTGGCCCCTCCGGGCGAACGGGGGGTTGGCCGGGCTGCGGTTTACCCAGGTGTTGGTGGTTGTGAAAACGGAGCTGGAGGGCAATGGGTTTCCTTCCAGCGATGCCCGGGCGGCGTCGATGGCGGCTTGGGCCTGTGGGTCAAGCGGAACGGACGGTTGGGCTATTGGCGATAGATCGCTATTCGCAAGGCTTAATGGCACAGGATCCCCTGTCGCGGGGGAGGACATCGGTTGTTCGCACAAGCCGTTTTGCGCCCCGGCTGTCGAAAAGGAAGAGAGGATCAATAGGAACACCATCGGAAACACGATGGATAAAAGATACAATCTCCGCACCATATCCCTTGCTTGCACTTTTGCACCTCCACATCCAATTTGAGGAGTGTGAAGGGGCGGCAACCGGTCAAAAATCTCCCTATGTTCCGAAGTGAAAGATCGACGACCCTCCACGGAAACTCCCTTGGCATCATACTGTCCCCCTTGGATGGTCCTGGACTGAACCCTTCCCATTGGACACCCCAGGTTAGGAGAACCATCCACCTGACAGGCGCTTAGAATAGAGGAAATGATGAAATACCAACGAACCTTCAGCATCGAGTTCAAGCGCCAAGTGATCGAAGAATGGCTCAGCGGGACCAGCAGCGTAGCTCAACTCTCCCGCCGCCATGCCATCGCCCCCAGCCTTCTCTACCACTGGAAGGAGCGATACATCCGCGGTAAGCTCTCCTGCGAACCGACCGAATCAGGAGCCCTCCAAGCCCGCGTCGAGGAGCTGGAGAAGATGGTCGGCAGACTGGCCCTGGAGAATGAGTTCCTAAAAAAGGGGCTCTCCAGAGCTCTCTCCCCATCGAAGAGAAACGGCAGCTCATCGCTTCCGCCAGCCAACAACTCCCCGGCAAAGCACGGCAGGGGTGCCGACTGATGCGTCTGGCCCGTAGCACCTTCTACGCCAAGAACGAGGTGGATCTCCAAGGCCTGAAAGAAGAAGCCGATCTTCGCGACCGGATCGAGCGGATCGTCCTGGCCTATCCGGGTTATGGCTATCGCCGGGTGACGCACCAGCTGCGAAGAGAAAGCTTTAGGGTCAATCACAAACGGGTCCTGCGTGTCATGGGGACAGCGACTTGCTCTGTCGATACCCACGGCGTTGGCGGAAGACCACCGACAGTGACCACGACCTTCTGATCTACGCCAACCTACTCCGCCATGTCCCGGTCACGGCCCCCGACCAGGCCTGGGTGGCTGACCTGACTTACATCCGCATCCGGACAGGCTTTGTCTATTTGGCAGTGATCCTCGACGCGTTCTCCCGGGCGGTGATCGGTTATGCCCTCTCGCACCGCTTAGACACCGGTCTGGCGATCGAAGCGCTGGATCTGGCTCTCCTGAAACGGCATCCAAGGCCTGGTTGCCTCCACCACTGTGATCGAGGAGTACAATACGCTAGCACTGACTACGTGCAAACCCTCAGAAATCACGGCTTCCGGATCAGCATGTCCCGCAAGGGCAATCCCTACGACAACGCCTTGGTGGAGAGCTTCTTCA
>JBGOWQ010000214.1:0-3081 GCA_041478715.1 Thermodesulfobiota bacterium
CCACGCGATTCTGCCGGGCTTTTTCAAACCTCCCGGTTTCGAAGTTGCGGATAGTTGCGTCGTGCTGTCTGATCGTGCCAATCACTGGCATATCCTGTCGATCGCAACCTATCTAAACCGGCGCCCTCTCCCATAACCGGCTTGAAACGTTGCGGTTGCGGCATCGATCTGATTATCAAGAAGGTGGCACATGGATGTGAGCAACGTATGGTTTCTTGCGGGCCAGTTGGCCTAAACGGGTGAAAGGAGAAGACAATGCAAAAGCGTACATTGGGAAAAAGCGGCCTGGAAGTTTCGGCTTTCGGGTTGGGCTGCATGGGAATGAGTTTTTCGTACGGTCCGCCCGCAGACAAGCAGGAGATGATTGCGCTCCTCCGGACAGCCGTGGAACGCGGCATAACATTCTTCGATACGGCAGAGGTCTATGGTCCGTTCACAAACGAGGAACTCGTCGGTGAGGCGCTCTCTCCTCTGCGTGATCAGGTGGTGATTGCCACGAAGTTCGGTTTTGACCTCAGTCCGAAATCCGATCCCAGAGGAATGCAGGGTTCGCCAGCCCTTAATAGTCGGCCTGAGCACATCAGGCAGGTCGCCGAGGCCTCGCTCAAGCGACTCAGGATTGATGCCATCGATCTGTTCTATCAACATCGTGTTGATCCGGACGTGCCAATCGAAGACGTAGCGGGAGCGGTGAAGGACCTTATTAAGGAAGGTAAGGTCAAGCACTTCGGCCTCTCCGAAGCAGGCGTGCAGACGATCCGCCGCGCACACGGCGTCCAGCCGGTCACAGCGCTCCAAAGTGAATACTCGTTGTGGACGAGAACTCCTGAAGCGGAAGTGTTGCCGACCGTGGAGGAACTCGGAATCGGCTTCGTTCCCTACAGCCCCCTCGGCAAGGGCTTCCTCACGGGCAAGATCGACCAAAACACCAAGTTCGACAGCACCGATTTCCGCAACACGCTGCCGCGCTTCACGCCGGAGGCGAGGAAAGCCAATCAGGCCCTGGTGGATTTGCTGGGCAAGATCGGGCAACGGAAGAAGGCGACGCCGGCCCAAATCGCGCTCGCGTGGCTGCTGGCGCAGAAGCCGTGGATCGTTCCGATCCCCGGTACCACGAAGCTTGCGCGCCTGGAGGAGAACATCGGCGCCGCCGCCATAGAGCTTACGGCGGACGATCTCCGCGAGATCGAGACCGCTGCCTCAAATATCACGGTGCAAGGGTCGCGCTACCCCGAAAAGCTGGAGCGCATGACCGGCCGCTAAGCGCGTCGGGTCCGGTTCGAGCGGTTCGGGGAGTGAGCGTCATGGCAGAGCTCACAGAATGGGACAGTTTCTATGTGATCATCGGCTCGGCCTCGGGCGCGCTGATCGGTTTGCAGTTCGTTGTCATGATGCTATGCGTCGGGGTCCATATCCTCGACGCAGTGCTTACTTCATGCATCAGCCAACGTGTTTTTCCACCCAGGAAACATACTGGTCCATCCAGTTCTGAAGGAATTTTTTGCTGTCTGCGCCGATATTCCCATTTTCATCAAACAGACCATCCTTTGCATGGATGAACGCTTCGGGTTGGCCAAGGGTCGGTACATTCAGGTATGCAAGAACATTGCGCAAATGCTGTTGCGCCATGGCTGTGCCGATGGCGCCGACCGAAACTCCCATCACACCAGCGGGCTTGCCCGCCCAAGCGCTCTGACCATAAGGGCGCGAGGCGTGGTCGATCGCGTTTTTCAGCACCCCAGGGATCGAACGGTTGTATTCCGCCGTAACGAATAGAAGGCCCTGGGAAGCGGCGATTTCGCCCTTCAGCCGCTTGACGGACTCTGCTTGGTTCGCATCGTCGTCTTGGTTGTAGAGCGGTAAGTCACCGATTTCCACCTGCTTGAAAGAGAACTCCGACGGTGCCAGTTTTACGATGGCCCTCGCCATTTTGCGATTGAAAGAATCATTGCGGAGACTGCCGACGACCACGGCGATTCGGTACTGTTTCATGACGACCTCCCGATAAAAGTTGTAGGGGGTTTTTTTATGCGTACCATGCACGCTGCCGCAAGTAATGGCCACTTGGGCGGTTCGGCAGACCCGGCCCCGTACATGAAGGACCGGGGTGCAGCTTGAAGCCTACTCCCCGGTCCTTCGATTCCATCTTTGGATCTTCATCGCCTGCCGCGACGCTCTCACTTCTTCTCCGGCTTGAGGGCTTCCTGCGCTTTCTGGTAGCTCTCCACCACGGCTTGATAGTTCGGAGCGTACGCTCCATACAGGGCGCCAAACGCCGCAGCGTCCGGCCGATTCCACGTGCGTTGCAGCTCGCAAAACACCGCATTTGTACTGACCGGGACAACCCCGGCCTGCGTCAGGCGGGCAAGCGTCGTTCTCGATGCCATTTCGCTCGGGTCGCCTGAAGCATCCATCACTGTATAGACTTTGTAGCCTTCCGCCTTTGCCTGGAGGGCCGGGAAGGCGACGCAAACGCTTGTCCACACGCCGGCAATAATTAATGTCTTTCTCCCGGTCTTGCGTACGGCCTCCACGAACTGCTTGTTGTCCCAAGCGCTGATTTCACCTGTGCGCGGAACGTAGATCGCATCGGGTGCATTTTGGTGGATCTCCGGCATCAACGGGCCATTCGGGCCGGTCGGTACGGATGCGGTCGTGATGACGGGGATCTTCATCAGATTGGCCACCTTCGCCAAGATTATGGTATTGGTTCGTAATTCCGCCACACTGATGTCCTTGACGGTCTGGAACAGGCCGCTTTGATGGTCGAGCAAGAGGATGACGGTATCCGCAGGATCGATCAGGACCTTGCCCACGTCCGCCTTCACCAAGTCGGAAGCCTGCGGCTGAGCGTAGGCACAATCGCCGACCGACTGGAATAAAAACACACCTGCCGCGAGCAGCGTGAGAACGATCATCGACCTGACGGTTTTCGATGGTCGAGGTGATTTCATGAGTCTCTCCTTTCGGCGGGGTTGGGAGACCAGGTTCTTGCATCGTTCGGCCGATCAGGGCTTTGCTTCCGCTTGTTCGCTGAAATAAGGATGCCCCGCCAATTTTCACCTCCCTTTCTGCCAAGGG
>JBGOWQ010000157.1:0-3862 GCA_041478715.1 Thermodesulfobiota bacterium
AAGGCCTGCGCAAGGAAGGAGTTCATCCCTTGTTGTTCCGGATGGAGCCGGAAAACCGAGTCTGCCTGATCCTGGTGGACGAGCAAGGCCAGACCAGTGAAATCTACGAGCAAGGGCCGCAGATCGCGCCGGAAGTGCAGGAAGCTTACCTCCTGTTTTTCCGCCGGATCTCTTCGCGCTTTTCCACCATCGCGCTCTCCGGTAGTTTGCCCAAGGGGTTTCCGCCTGAATACTACGGTCGTCTGTTAGCGGATCGATCGGCACGGATTCTGCTAGACATTTCCGGCCCCGCCTTATTGGCGGCACTGGCGCGACCAATCCACCTGCTGAAAATCAACGAACGCGAGTTTCGCAACACATTCCGGGTGGAGGATGTCGCTGCGGCTCTCCCTGGCGTGCTGGCTTCCTATCGGCTTGGCCACGTTGTAGTGACATTGGGTGAACGAGGCGCACTTACCCAACTGGAGGGACGAACGGTCCGCATATTCCCCGGGTATTCGCCCGCCGTGTGCTGCCCGGTCGGAGCCGGCGATGCGTTTCTGGGAAGCCTGGCTGCGTCGGTCGAGCAAGGGGAACCTTACCGTGAAGCCGTTTGCCGAGCTGTCGCCGCTTCCGTCAGCAATATTGTGCTTTATGAAGGGGGACGCGTGAATCGATTGGAATATGAAAAGATCCTCCCGACAATCACGATGGAAGAAGTGTAGCAGAATGGCCATGGAGAAGAGATTCCTGTGGGGTACGGCCACGGCCGCTCATCAAATCGAGGGAGGAAATCGGAATAACGACTGGTGGGAATGGGAACAGTCCGGCCACATCAAGGGCGGAGACTCTGCCGCCATCGCCTGTGATTCCTGGAATCGCTGGCGGCAGGATCTGGACTTGGCGCAGGAACTGGACACCAACGCCTACCGCTTCTCCTTGGAATGGTCGCGGATCGAACCGGACGAGGGGCGTTTCAGCCCGGAAGCGATCGACCACTACCGGGAAATGCTGCAGGAAATGCAGCAGCGGGAGATGGAACCCATCCTAACCCTGCATCACTTCACCCTTCCATTGTGGTTGGCGCACAAAGGCGGTTACGAGCACCCCGATTTCCCCGCCTATTTTGAGCGGTTTTGCCAAAGCGTGGTGCCGCTTTATGCCCCGTATGTCCGTTACTGGATCACGATCAACGAGCCGAACGTGATCGCCGCTTTGGGCTACCTCTACGGGATTTTTCCGCCGGGAGTCCGGAATTTTTCCCGCTGCGGCCGAGTGCTAAAACAGTTCCTGTTGGCTCACGCCCGGGCCTATCGCGTGATCAAAAGCGTCGCCCCGCAGAGTTTGGTCTCGGTTGCCATCAACGTACAGAATATCTGCCAGGCCAGCGGTTCCCCCTGGGATCGATTGGCTGCAGCCCTGGTAGACCGGTTCTACAATCGGGCATTCCCCACCGCGATGGTGGACGGCCGCACCCGGATCCCGTTTGGCTGGGGCGGCCCAATCCCCGGATTGGCCAACACCCTCGATTACGTCGGCCTAAACTACTATTCCAGGATCTTCATCGGTTTCCGCTGGCGTGGAGGATTTGCGGAAGTCCGCAAGGCGGTTCCCCGCAGCGACATGGACCAGGAAATCTATCCACAGGGCTTCTACCAGGCCCTGCGGCAGGTGGCCGCCTACGGAAAACCGATCCTGATCACCGAGAGCGGCATCGCCGATGCCCGCGATCAGTACCGGCCGGACTACCTCCAGCAAGTGATCGGCGGAATGCGTCAGGCCATGGGGGAAGGGATTCCGATCCTGGGCTACCTGCACTGGTCGTTGATGGATAATTTCGAGTGGAACGAAGGGTACTCGCAGAAATTCGGACTCTACGAAATGGATTTTGCCACCCTGGAACGCAAACCGCGCCCGAGCGCCCGGCTCTTCCGCGAATTCTGTTCGGGAGAGCGTTGAGTCGTTTTCTGATCCCCTGATTTCGATCTCTCGCCAATCGATGCTTTTCTTCTCGATTATTTTTCGTTATAAGGGAATAATATCTTCCGTATTTGTGTAATATATTGATGAAAGGAACGTGATGAGTAAGAAGCTGGCTCTTTATACGATTTCGATCGCTTCGCAGCTGTCCGGGATTCAACCCCGGGCCCTCCGACTTTACGAGGAGATGGGGTTGATTCGCCCCCAGCGAAAGGTTAAAGGGCACCGGCTTTATAGCCAGGAGGAAATCGAGCTCCTTCTTTTCATCCGTCACCTGGTCGAGGTCCGTAAGATCAACCTCGCCGGAATCCGGTTCATCCTGGGAATGCTGGATCGTTTCCAGATCGACCTGGATTTCGACGAAGGAATATAGAGAGTAGAAAGGAGTGCGCAACAATGAGTATCATGCGTTGGGATCCCTTCGGAGAAATGTCGAATCTACGGGAGGAAATGAATCGCGTGTTCGGTGACTTCTTTTCCAAGCGGAGATTGCCTGATGTGACTAGGGAAGTTATTTGGTCTCCCGCCATCGACGTCTTCGAGACAGAAGGCGAACTGGTGGTGAAGGCAATGCTTCCGGGGATGAAAAAAGAGGACATTGATCTCACTTTCACTGACGACAACATCTTAACCATTAAGGGAGAGGTCAAGGCCGAAATGGAAGACAAGAAGCGCAATTACTATCACCGCGAATTGGTCTACGGCCAGTTTGTCCGGACAATCGGCATCCCCCAGAACGTCAAGACCGACGAGACCAAGGCCGAGTTCGCTGACGGTATCCTGGTGATTCGGATCCCTAAGGCTGAGGCGGAAAAGCCGAAAGTACAAAAAATTGAGGTGAAGTAGCACCTCCGACCAAGCTGGGGAGGTGTTCCTCCCCAGCTTCTTTCTTGTAGACTGCGAGGGAAGGGATTCGGATGGAATACAAAGATTATTACCAAATCCTTAACGTGGCTCGAAATGCCGACGAAAAAACGATCAAACGGGCTTATCGTGAACTCGTAAAAAAGTGGCACCCGGATACTAACGCCAAGGATAAGACTCTGGAAGCCAAGATGCGGGATGTCAACGAAGCGTATTCCGTCCTATCCAACCCGGAAAAGCGCGCCAAGTACGATCAACTCGGTGCGAATTGGGAGGAGCTCTCCCGCCAAACGGAAACCTCCAGCGGGTTTCAATCCACAGCCGACTATGATTTGGGATCCGCTCCTTTTTCCGATTTCTTTCGCGCGTTCTTTGGCGATCAGGGATTCGATACCCCCGGCTACACCACTACGACTCGGCGGACGCGTAAGCGTAAAGGGGAAGATCTTCGGGGATCGGTGCAGATTTCCCTGGAGGAGGCGTTTCACGGTTCCGCGCGAGAGATTCAAGTCGATTTCGGGGGCAGCAAAAAATCTCTATCGGTGAAAATTCCCCCAGGAATTGAAAACGGGACCCGCATCCGTCTACGGGGTCAGGGGTACCCTGGTTCCAGTGGCGGGGAACCGGGGAATTTGTATCTGGAAGTACAAATCTCTTCCCATCCGACGTTCGAGCGGAGGGGAAACGATTTGTACACCGAGATCCCAATTACGCTCTCCGAGGCGATGCTGGGAGCCCGGATCGAAGTTCCCAGTCTGAAAGGGAAGGTTCTGCTTACCGTGCCCCCCGAGACTCAGAATGCCACGACCTTTCGGTTGAAGGGGTTGGGCATGCCGCCGAAAGGAGATCAATACGTGAAGGTGAAGGTCATTTTACCGGACCGGCTGAACTCCGAACAAAAGCGGGTGTTCGAGGAATTGGAATAATTCGAGCCGAGCAAGCCCCGCGCTTGCCTGGGCTGGGAATCGGTTGGCTTAGTGGCAGTCAAAATGGAAAAAGTCCCCACTCTCTTCGGCGAAGACGCAAGCAGCGCGGTCTG
>JBGOWQ010000057.1:0-7361 GCA_041478715.1 Thermodesulfobiota bacterium
CACCCTCATGAGTAACGGCAACCCGACACCGCTCCAGACCGGAGATAATATCTGGATTGAACCCGGCGTAAGATCCACACTTTATAGGGAAGTAAATGATAATTGGCGGGGCAGAGACGTACTCATGGCGATAGTTGACGGCAGCACCGGAATCACGACGCACGCAGAAATGCCGATAAAGGGATTTGCAACCTTTCATATCGATGGAGCCGTAGCAACAGGACCCAACAAGTATATTTTTGGGCGTTTTATAGCGTATTCCAAGGCCTCTCCCGGAACCAGGCCGGGCGGATCGGTCTCCAATACCGTTACGCCACCTCTGATGGTTCAGTAGAGGTAATCGCACGTTTACCGTAATACAGCCGTGCAGCAGCATGGCCGGCGATCATATCGCTGCACATACCGTAACTAAATGACATGGAATTCTACTTATGACGTCTAAACTATCAATAGTTTTGCTGGAGAGCGACAACAGCGCCAGAAATGACATTACCGCAGTTCTCAATTCTTTCGACTCCAATGTCGCCAAGCTCACCGTGGCAGCCGATTTTCAGGAGGGGATCAAGTCCATACAAACCGACGAGCCGCACATCTTCTTCCTGGAGGTTAAAGAGGTCGAAGAGGGTGTCAAGGAGACCGCCTTTCTAGTCTCACGATTTCCACAGACCTCGGTGATTGTCACTTCTGTTGTAAAGAATCCCGACTGGATACTGCGCTTGATCAGGGCCGGCGCCAGCGAATATCTGATGAAACCGATCATTCCCGCGGAACTGGTGGCTGCCATCCAGAAGCTCAGCAGAGTGCGTGTGCGGAATATCGAACCGGTCAGTAAAAAGGGAACCGTCATATCCGTCTATAATCCGTCCGGGGGCATGGGAACGACAACTATAGCCGTCAACCTGGCAGCGTCACTGGCAGCGTTGGGGGAGAAAGCAGTTCTGGTCGACCTGAACCTTTTCTGCGGTGATGTTACGTCCTTCCTTGACCTTACACCACGCTATACCCTGTCGAGCATCACCGCCAGACTGGGGCACGTTGACGCCAGTTTCCTCAGAAGCGTCATTGTTCCGCATTCTTCCGGGGTACAAGTCCTGTGCGGACCGGTGTATCTGGAGGAAGCGAGCAGGATACAGCCGGAACAACTTCGGGAAGTTGTTGCCATACTCCAGAGGATCTTCACGTACACCATTATCGATACCGGCGGTCAGCTTTTCGGCTGCAATCTGGCGACGTTGGATAGCTCGGATCATATCCTGTTTGTCACTCTCCTGAATCTTCCGGCACTCAAAAACGCCAAACGCTACCTTGCAGCTATGAACGACGAGGGATTGGGCTCCAACAAGGTTAAACTGATTATTAACAGGCATATTTCCAAAGACGACATCAAGGTTGCCGATGCTGAGAAAGTCCTCAATACCAAGGCATTTCTGACTGTGCCGAACGCATATCACGATGTCAAGACATCAATAAACAAAGGTGTGCCCTTGGTTATCAGCAACCCCCAGTCACCGGTTACGAAGGCTATGGAGAACCTGGCCAGGCAATTAACCCTGGATACAACAGGCAGAAAAGAAACACATCTGCTTAAGTAAGTTAACACACTATCGCGTTTATCAGGGGCAGGAGTTGATCTGACATGGCATTCCCCAACTACTTTTCTACAAGCAACCCTCAAGCGACCGATAAAGCCCCTTTGTCCTTTCAGGATTTGAAGAGTCGCATCCATCGCCTGCTCATCGAGCGGATTGATCTTACCAAGCTCGATTTGCTCCGCAGTGGCGAACTGGCGCACGAAATCGGTTACGTGATTGAAACGCTCATTACTGAAGAAGGCGTTCCCTTAAGCAGGCCGGAAAAGGAACGGCTAGTCGTTGAAGTACAGCATGAAACCTTTGGCCTGGGACCGATTGAGCCACTCCTGAGTTCTCCGGACATCTCTGATATTCTGGTCAACAATTACGCCAGTACCTACGTGGAGCGCAACGGCAAACTGGAAAAAACCGATATCGTCTTCCGTGACAACACCCATCTGATGCAGATCATCGAAAGAATCGTCTCCAGGGTGGGGCGCAGAATTGACGAGTCATCTCCATATGTGGACGCCAGGCTTCCGGACGGTTCCCGGGTCAATGCCATTATTCCGCCGCTGGCCATAGACGGGCCGGTTCTCTCCATCCGTCGTTTCGGCCTGGTTCCGCTCAAGATGGAAGACCTGCTGGCACTGGGCTCTTTTGATCAGCGGATAGCAAAGATACTCGAAGGGGCGGTGAAATCCCGGCTCAATATCCTGATCTCCGGAGGCACCGGAACGGGTAAAACGACTCTGCTAAACGTCATCTCCGAGTTCATCCCCGGCGATGAGCGCATAATTACCATCGAGGATTCAGCCGAACTGCAACTGAAACAGGATCACGTCGTGCGTCTGGAAACACGTCCGGCAAATATCGAAGGGACGGGCGAAGTGACCCAGCGCGACCTGGTACGAAACAGCCTGCGCATGCGCCCCAACCGGATAATTCTGGGAGAGGTGCGTGGCGGCGAAGCCCTGGACATGCTCCAGGCGATGAACACCGGCCATGACGGATCAATCTCCACCATCCATGCAAACACGGTACGGGATGCAATGGCGCGTTTGTCTACCATGATTCTGATGTCGGGGTTTGATCTTCCGGATAAAGCCATCAGGGAGCAGATCGCCTCTGCCATCAACATGATTATCCATCTGGTGCGTTTTCCGGACGGGACGCGAAAAATCGTCCAGATTTCGGAAATAACCGGCATGGAGGGAAATACAATCGTGATGCAGGACATCTTCTCTTTTGTGCAGAAGGGGATCGACCAGGACGGCAAGGTGCTGGGAGAGTTCAAAGCGACCGGTATCAGACCCACTTTTGTTGAACGGTTCAAAATGTCCGGCTTCAACCTGCCGCCGGATATTTTCGAGGGGAGGGCCAGAACATTATGATAGTAGTAATAATAATAATGATATTTACCGCGCTGTTCCTGACTGTGCTTGCGCTCTTCTTCGGCATACGAGCAGCCACTCAATCTCCGGCCGCCCAACTGAAACGGAGATTGCGGCGCATGGCCGCAAGCGGTGAGACCACCCCATCCGAAGCGTTTACGAGCGAACTGTTGCGGAAGACAACACCATCTATGTATCTTCTGCCGCTGATGGGCACGATCAAAACGAGGATTGAACATTCCGGTGTCCATATCAGCCCGTTCCGTTTTGTTTTCCTGTCCGTAATGGCTGCCGCGCTAAGTTTCATCGTCGTGTTTGCCTTGAGTGCAAATACGCTTGCCGCACTTCTGGCGATGCCCTTGTTCGGGTGTATACCGTTTGTCTACCTCGGATATCGTAAACAGCAGCGCAAAACTCTATTTGACGAACAGTTTCCGGACGCGCTTACCATGATCGCCCGCTCTCTCCGGGCCGGGCATTCCCTTTTGGGAGCCATTGAACTGATTAGCCAGGAGATGCCGGAACCGACGGGAGGTCTATTCAAAATCGCCTACGATCAGCAGCGACTCGGCATGGGAGTAACCGACTCTTTGCAAACGCTGCTGGAAAAGGTTGAAAGTATGGATCTGAACTTCTTTGTAACGATCGTCAGGATAAACTACGAAACTGGCGGCAACCTTGCGGAGATTCTGGATAAACTGGCCCATACGGTCAGATCGCGGCTGCAGATACGACTGCAAGTCAAGGTCTACTCTGCCCAGGGGCGCATGTCGGGGTATATACTTTCTGCCTTACCGGTGGTCGTATTCGTCGCGTTTTATTTCATGAGTCCCGGTTACATGAACGTGTTTTTCACGGAACGGATCTGTCAGTTCGCACTTATTGGCGCGCTGCTCGCACAATGCGCCGGATTTCTGATAATCAGGAAGATTGTCGACATCCGGATTTAGTTACGTATCCCGTTTATTTGGGTTAGGAGGAAACATGCTCACGCTCATCATCGTGTCCATATTTGCAAGTGTTGCGCTCTTAAGCGTAGCAGCGCTCTACCCTTTTTTGAGCAAACGGGACGTCGTCAGAGAAAGAGTGGCGAAGCTCATGTCGGTCGATGAGGAACAGCCGAAGCTTGTACGGACCCCTACTGAATGGCAGCGGCTTCTTTCTGAAATGGGTGGCTTGCTGAGAATGAAGCCCGCGGTAATGCGTTCATACCGGGAAATGATCACGGCTTCAGGCTTCAGGTCTGACAGTGTCTATGTCTTTCTGGGGTGCAAACTGCTCCTGGCCGCGGCCCTGCCGGTAATCTACCTGACACTGTTCGCACTGCCGCAGGGAAAGATAACCAGCGGCAGCTCAATTCTGGTGGCGGTAGCATGTGTGATCGGCGGCTACATTCTGCCGTCATTTTGGCTGAGACATCAGGCAGAACAGCGTAAAATCGTAATCTTCCACACGCTGCCGGACGTTCTTGACCTGTTGACCATTTGCGTGGAGGCCGGCCTCAGCCTGAATGCAGCCTTGATAAAAACAACTGAAAACTTTCAGCACAAGAACAATCCTCTTATCAAGGAAATCAATACCGTAACTCAGGAGATTCGCTTTGGCAAACCCCGGGCAGAGGCATTGAAAGGTCTTGCCGAACGGACGATGGTCGACGATCTCAAGGCATTTGTCACCATGCTGGTACAGACGGAAAGATTCGGCACCAGTCTCGGCAAAACCTTGCGAACCTATTCCGACTCGATGCGCATGAAAAGAAGGCAACTGGCCGAAGAAAGGGCCGCCAAGACGGCCATCAAGATGCTTTTCCCCCTGACATTCTTTGTTTTTCCGGCATTACTGGTGGTCATGCTGATGCCGGCATTAGTCAAGTTGGCTGCCATGTTCAGTAAATTCTGAAGCCGGGAGATCGAATGGCAACCATAACAGACTGCTGCTTATAGCAACCAGCTTATCTGTCCACGAACAGCACTCTTTACAGGCAATGAAGGCAATCAATACCGCGAACAACAATGAGCTTGCCGACGATCTGGTTCTTGCCGACACCCTTCTGCGCCGGATGAGAGGTCTGCTCGGCAGGAAAGCCCTTGTCCGCGGTGAAGGGCTATGGATCAAGCCGTGCAAAGGCGTGCATACCTTTGGTATGCGTTTCCCGATCGATGTCGTGTTTCTTGACCGGCAACTACGTGTCATTGCCGTCACACAATCTTTGCCGCCAAACCGCCTGACCCGTGTGTATATCAATGCGGCAAGCGTCCTGGAACTCCCGTCCGGCACGACAGAGCATACAGCCACGATAACCGGAGATCGCATCAGTATCAAGTAGCCCCGTATCCGCAGGGCTAAATTGCAAGACCTCGATTCAGCGGTTCAAATCCGCTCGCCGCCTCCATATAAATGAAGGGGTCAGCCATTGTTGTTGGCTGACCCCTTCATATTATCCGTGTGTACTCAGGATGCTTAAGCATCCGAAAACTTATATATCTTTTAAGCCCTTATACTTTACCTTGGCAATTTGGAGTTCTTCGGATAGCTCTGTCGGCAGACTTCCCTTCAGCTCTTTTACCGCAACATTGAAATCATCCTGCGATTTACTGGTCAAACCGGTAAAACCGGACAAAGAACCGGAAGGAGCAACGGCCAACGTATGAGCTTTTGTATATACCCCGTAGAGATTGGCAAGTTTCTCCTTGGTATTGATAAACTTTTTAGGCGTCTCATTTAATTTCTGCATAAAACTATCAGTTGCGGTTTTAACCGTATTCAAACGAGACTCATCTTCTTCACTTATTCGAGGGACGAAACTTTGCCCCGCATCCATTTTTGTCTTCCACTGGGCGGAAATCTTTTCGCACGTATTGAGACTCAAGTCCGTGCCAGTCTTTATTGTATAGAGTGCCCGCATGTAATTCTTTGCATACTGCTTTTCCACTTGGTTTAAATGATATAAATAAGCCATGCCAGCCCCCAACAATGCGACAAGGGCCAGGAGACCGGCTCTCTTCAAGAGAACTTTCGGGGTCCTTACACTGGATTTTTTTGCAGCTGTGTAGGTGTAGGTATAGGCATATGTTGGTGTTGCCGGTTTGAGAGTGAAGCTCAAGGAAAATAAATCCGGTTTTTCAACTTGCCTGCGAGGAGGTTTGGATGCCTGCACCAGGTAATAATCAGGGTACATGACCCCGCACGCCGAGCAGACAATTATGTGGTCAAGTTCTTTACCACATATATCGCAATATATTCTACCCTCTTTGATTAAGGCCCTTCTGGCATAGGTTTCTTTATTAACCCAGAAGCGGCTTTTGCATTCCGGGCATGGTGTAAAGGTCCCGCTTTCCGGTATCTTGGAAAGGTCGACCTCAATTTGGGCATGGCATTTCGGGCATGAGCATGTCATAAATCAATCACCTTTTCTCATGGGCAAGTCGGTTGGAACAGATTCACTGTTTTTCATCTCCTCATGCAATTTCCCAGGTTCAGACATCTAACAGCAGGGATGGAGCTTATCTGTGAATCGCCTTGATCAGTAATCCTTAACTTCTTCGACAATAATACCATCGGCAGCGCGGATTATGTCATCATTGCAATCTGGATCATTTAGGTTGTGTGTACCTAAACCGTTTATACCCATAGTGTAAATATCGAAGTCGTGGTTGATTGTTGTTGATCCATCCCATTCCACGTATGGCCCACCGACTCCGCCCGTCTGGATGTTGTAATACTGATAATCACGCCCCCATGGGTCTTTAAGGGTGGTGGTGGCTAGGCTCAAATTACCAGTTGGAGGAAAACTTCCATGATCCAGGTTGTATGCGATAATGCTTTTCTCCACAGTGCGAATTTCGGACTTGCATCGGCTATTTTTGGCCAGATTTGATAGACGGGAATAAGAAGGAATGGCCATTAAAGACAAAACCCCGATGATGGCAATAACCATGAGAAGTTCGACCAGCGTGAATCCACGGTTATCGTGTGCGGCTCCATGCTTTTCAGGAGCGGGCACGGCCATTGCCCGGAAGGTCCGTTTTTTGCTGTAACTCACGTCAGTTTTCTCTTGATTTTTCATGGGGGGCTATCCATTGGGGACATTCTTCATATAATTTAAAAACATATAGTATAATTCATCGGGATTGTCATCAAAAAAACGTTTCGACTACTTATTTTGTTTTTTTATCGAACCAACAACCATGCAAGCCAATCGAGATAAATACCGTTAACAGAGCAAATAATGAATTTAAAATAATAGTTATCATTAATCATGCCAAGTTTCATTGCCAGCAATTTTAGTCAGTTAGGAGTTAATGCCGAAGCCGGCTGACAAAATTCGTCGCTATGACCCCTACCGATATGACAAAAAAGGCTTGAATATTTTTAGCCTCTTTTGAACATCTTCTCG
>JBGOWQ010000155.1:0-4027 GCA_041478715.1 Thermodesulfobiota bacterium
AGCACATCGATCTTCCGGGAGCTGAGGGGATCCCGGGTGCAGTTCTGCTTGGTCAAACCAGGACCGGTGCGGACGGAGTTCTTCGATTCTGCCCCTGCCCAAGAGACCGGCATGCACATTCCGGCCCAAGGACTGGCTTGTCGGGTGGAAGTGGTGGCCCAACGCATCGCTTCCTTGCTTCTGCGACCGCGACGGGTCCTCTATGTCCCAGGCTATTTGGCGATCGTCCCCTGGCTGGAATTGATCTTCGGCCGACTGATGGACTGGATGGGCCCTGCCCTGCTGCGACGAGACCTCAAAGCGCTGCGACGAGTATCCTGATCAAAAAGAATCGCGCTTCCTAGAGCTTTTGCCTTCCGCAACCGCTATAATTAAGAAAAATGCGGAAGGAGCCACCTCGTGAAGTTTCTCAGCCCTGAATGGCGCACCGAGGCCGAAACCAAACTGAAAACCGAGCTGGATCCGGTGGAATGGAAGGGGGTCACAGTGGCCCTGGCAATGACTTACCTGAATTGCCCTGGCGGCGAGACCAAGACCCTTCTCTTTCGTGTTACGGACGGTCAATTGGTGGAATTGTCTTTCGACCAAGGTGAGCAAGCGCAGGCGGAATTACGTTTGAGTGGGGATTACCAAGTCTACCTGCAGATTGCCCGGGGGGAGCTTGGCGCGCAATTGGCTGTAATGCAGGGTCAACTGCAATTCAAGGGAAACATGCTGCAGGCGCTCAAACTGGCACCTCTGGCGGATAAGTTGAACAAGATCCTAGCCGGGATTCCAGCCGAGTATTAATCCAGGCCGGTTTCCGCCTTAGGGGAACAACAACTGAACCTTGGCGAAATCTTCCTCAGGGATTTTCGACAGGTTCGTTTCTTCGGTGGCGATGAAACCGGATAGCATTTCCGCCTGGGAAGGTAGTACGCCTTGTGCCCAGGCCAGATCAAGAATTCCGGGATCCGACCAACCGTTGATCCCTCCCCCGAACCGCCACTGCTCGGCCATTTTCTTCACCTCCCGTACACGCCAGACCCCGGGAGCCGGATATCCTTCCTGCGAGCAAATCGCACAAAGATAGCCCCAACCAGCCGGATTGTCGCCCAGTGCGGATTTGGGTACTCGAATGCTGACCGTACGGCCGGCAGCGTCTACCACTACTTTCAGAGGAACGTCGGTCTTTTGAGGTAAGCCGGCATCATCTACTCGGTACAAACCCTGGCTCCACCCCTCCACCCAAATCGCGTAATGCCAGGCTTCCTCCCGGGACAGACGCGCTCCCCGGCCGGGTAGGAGCGGGGTTGCCCCCGGCCAAGATCGCTCCGGCTGATGGATGTAAATGTCGATGGTTTGCAGGGAAAGTCCGATGGGAGAGTTCCAGGGATTGCCGATTTCGTGAGCGAATCCCACGGTGAAGATCACGTCTTTCTCATCTTCGGCCACTGCAAAGCGCTGCAAGTCGAAACAACCGGGGGTGAACACGGGATCGGTGGGGTAGACATAACCACCCGGGCCGCTATCGTCTCCCAGAGGATCTTCCACGGTCAGCACGGCTTGGCTGGTCCCGCTCTCCGGTAAAATCAATCGAAACGGACCAGCAGGATCTGTTTCCAGGTCTTTCCCCCCAGAGGACAGCACCACTCGCATGGAGACGGTATCTCCCGTTTGCAGGGGAGCGAGCTCTCCCCCTTGTGGATTCTGAGGTGACGCGAGCCACTCCAGCGGAATGCGCAACTCCACGGTTTGATCCTGGGACTGCCATTCCGTCTCTTTGTTTTGAGGAGTCCAATTCCCATTGGCATCGGCCTGCGAGAGCGTACTGATCCATCCCTCGACCGTCCGTTCCAGGCGGAATTCGTAAGATGCATAGAACCCCAGATAGTTGCGTTGATTTCCGGTAGCACCATTGCGGCTGAAGGGAATCGAGATTTGGGCGTTGGGAACGCTGAAATACGCGGCCAGACTGAGGTTGGCCGGAAACTCCGTGATCGGTTTCGCGAATTCCACGGCAAGAGAGAGCGCTTGTTTGTCCAAACCGTAGTCCAGGCTTTTTAAGAGTTGCGAACCGGCCCATTGGAATCTGCCGGCCGCGGCCCATTCCCCTTCCTGCTGCACGCCATCGATGGAAGGGGTGACGAGACCCGATGGCTCTCGATCCGGCTTGGCAAAAGCCTGGGCACCGATCGGCACATAGACGAAATCGGGAGCCGGCCGTCCCAACATCTGGTAGATCCCTCGCAGATAACTGCGGAAGGCAAGGTCAAAGGCAGCATCGTCACCGGAATCCTGGTCACTGCCATACCACCAGAACCAATCCGATCCCTCCGCGGCATAGATCGCTTCCATCACCTGCTCTGTGGTCTTGTCGTCCAGCGATCCGTCCGCGATGGCCTGATCTACGGCTTGGCGTGTCTGCAGGAGGCACTCCCAGGCGCGGTTTTCCTCCTCCTCGCCAATCCAGGTGGAGAAATCGTGGTTGATCCATGAACCGGCCCACAAGGGTTTGATCCGTTTCTCCGGCGGATTTTGGGTTAGGTATTCCGCCGGGGTGACGGTCTGGATCTGCGGGTCCTCGCTCAGTTTCCGGTAGAGGGCGTTGAGGAAGTCCTTGCCGTCATTGGGGTAATATTCCCAGGCATTCTCCCCGTCGAGGATCACCGAGACCAAATGTGGTTTCCCGGGATCGCGCAACGCCAGCGCTTGCCGGATGGCATGTAGCCGATTAATGAAATCCTGCGCCGCCTCCTCCCCCGGCGTGCTGGAATAGCGGAAACCGATCAGATCCGAAAGGACCTTATCTCGGAATTGGATGCTGACCTGATGATCACTGTGATAGACCGTGTAGGGCTGGTAGAGTTTTTCCGGTTCCAACACGAGGTCGGTCCCGTCACGCGAAAAGGAGCCCAGGCCCAGGGATTTCGCCAGCACTTCTTCGTCGGAGGCGATCCACTGGATGCCGGCATCATAGACCAGATTCACGATTTCCTGGGCCACCGCGCCCTCCGCCGGCCACATCCCCCGCGGCGAACGGCCAAAGTGCGCCTGATAGGAAGCAACCCCTTTGCTGATTTGCGCTACGGCGTCCAACGGGTAAGAAAAACGAGTCGGCAGTTTGTCGTCGGGCATCGCCACCTTGGCCAGGTTGCTGTCGTAAATCAGGGGAAGGATGGGATGCGCATAGGGGGTCGTGGTGATTTCGATCTGACCTTGATCCTGCAGTTTCTTGTGCTGGGGAACCACTTGCTTCAGGATCTCCAATTGCCTGTCGAGCAAGAGCGCCTTCTCCTCCTCCGTGTATTCACGACCCTTCGCAACCATGGCGGACAAGGGAGGTTGGGAACGGAAATCAGGGTCCATCCAAGCCAGGTTGAACAACACCACCAAATCGAGGAGGTCCTGGTTGGAAAACGAGGTGAGAGCTTTCTGAATGCTCTCATCAGTCACGTTCTTACCCCGCTTTTCCAGCAGTTCCTGGTAGCGGGGAAATTGGGGGATCACCTGTTGCCAATTGGCATCGTAAAAGCGGCGCAGGATGTAGGTTTTCTCCGCATCGGTCAAGGTGGAAGTGGCTTTCCGCGATAGCCACTGGGCGTAATCCTGGGCTCCCGCCGCCAGGTCGTCAATCTGCGCAAGCAGGCTGGGGGTGAGGTTGAAGGCGACTTTGATCTGGGGATAGTTCTCCAGCATTGCGACCATGTCCAGATAGTCCTTGGTGGCATGCAATCGGACCCAGGGTTTTGTATAAAGGCTGGTGACGGGATCTTTGTAGTAGAACGGTTGGTGCTGATGCCAAATCAGGGAGAGGTAGAGGGGGGTTTCCGCCGAAGCCGTTGTGGTAGGAGTGATCGTGGAAGGAGTCGACGTTGGTGAGCTCACGATCGGCCCTTCCGCACAGGAAACCAGGGAAAAGGCAAAACAAAGAATCATCAGGATGGTCGCGATCCTTCGCACGGCGGAATCCTCCTTAACCATATCAGGTGACAACGGCGGGGATTAGCCCTTCACCGCTCCCAGGGTCAGTCCGGATACGAGATAC
>JBGOWQ010000022.1:0-10382 GCA_041478715.1 Thermodesulfobiota bacterium
CGGGGTTCCGATTTCGCCTTCCATGGTGACACGAGAGTATTTTTCCAGTACCTGGTATTGACCGGGTGGAGTATCCATGCCTCGTTGACCGGTAAGAGTAGGGTAGGTTGCGATGATGCGGTCATTCTCAAGCAAAGAGAGCGTTTGCTGCGAAAGCGAGACCAAGAGCTGTCTGGAATTGCTTTGGGCGAGCTTGAAAGATTCATTCAGGATGTTGGAATAGGCACGTACTGCTCTCCAACTTTCCCTGACACACGTCCACCCTGATACTGAGTCTTGCAGCAAATCGGACAGTGAACCCTGCGCGGTTAAAGGTTCCGATAATGCGGTGTACGAGCTGCTGAGAGAAAGCGCCAGCAGAAAAACAAGGCCAAGCCCTAGAATTGGTAGGATTCGTTGCATGCTATCAAGTCCTCGATCTTTAGACGGAAATGATCCGCTGGTTGATGAACGAAACAACTGATGAAGATCCGGAACGGTGGGCAAGGATCCTTTTTGCGGGATTTCGCTAGGTTAGGCGTCACGGAGAATCAACGGTTGGCTTAGGGAAGAATTCTCCGTGCACCCCAATAATGATCAAGGTAGAAGCCCTTTAGCTCTTCGTAGGAAACACTCGCTCCCGGTTCTGGAGCATGGATGAAAGTATTGTTACCTGCCCAAATCCCCAAGTGGGAAACACCATACCGGTAGGTATTTTGGAAAAAGATCACATCTCCCGGCTGCAAGTCCGGGAATTCCACGGGGGTTCCATACTGGGAAATAGCCTCCGCACCATGCGGCAGGGAAATCCCCAGTTCACCAAATAAGTACATCACGTACCCCGAGCAATCGAAACCTTCCTCTGGGGATGCACCACCCCATACATACGGTACGCCAAGGTATTTTTCCGCAGTTTTCAATACGATGGAATTGCTTGATTCACCCAATCCGGAGGGCAGATGTTCGCGGTTCGCCAATAGAGTGGCGATATCTTCCGGTAGTTGATTGATTTGCGGTTCTCCGCCCAGAGCGGCTAGCACGGCGTCGGCATCGGTATCACTGAGATATTCGCGATAGACCCAGGCTTCCTCACCGCTCAGTTCGATCCGCGACCAACTTTCCTGTTCCTCCAGAATGGTAACAAGTGTTCCTCCCGGAAGAATTTCCAGCAGATCCGAATCCGTCCCTGGACCGGCGCGGACATTGAGGGCATCCACAGTCACAAACTTGATCAAGGTGGATTCGGTTGGGGATACGTCGGCGGGATCGATGTTTTCCAGATCTGTTAAATACTCACTTTTCATCCAACCCACCTGATCGTGGAAAAGGACTTTGGACCAACCGTCTTTTTCCTCCAAGACGGAGAGGATCGAGCCGTAAGATGCCTGGGTCAGGATTTCGGCATTCAGTTCCGGAAACGCTCTCAAACGAAGGAATTCGGCGTCCACCGCCTTACGTACTTTGGCTCGCAAATACTCGGCGGAAACCCAACCCTCCCAATCTCCCACCTGGACATTCGCCCACCCCTCTTGCTTGCCCAAAACCGTTACTTCCTCATCTTGAGATAGGGAGGTTAAAACCTCGTGGGAAATACCAGGACCGTCGCGTAAGCGCAAGCTGTCCACTGTTACCCAATGTGTGGAAGCCCCAGCAGCCATTGCAGGGCCAGGCATTGCTACAAAAAGCAGCAATCCAACCAGACTACAACCGATGGCCTTCGTCAGCAAGCCGCACCCTTTAATTGTCGGCATCTTGTACTAAACATAAAAGAATATGCATCAGTTTGTCAATCCATCCCGTCTTATTAATCAATCCACCCATGCAGAACACGAGAAAACACCGCGCAAAACGAACGTTCGCTCGAGAGGTAGAACATGCCACAAATGACTTGTACGAAACGCAGGGGATTCTCGTCGTGGCAACGCATGACGCTGCCCTCCGGAGCTATCGAACCTGGGGATCGGCATGCTCCCAATCTTCCGTCCCATGTTGGCGCAGGTGGCAGAGCAACCGTTTGATCATCCCGATTGGCAGTTCGAAGTGAAATGGGATGGAATACGGGCCCTTGCCTATGTTGAAACGCAGCAGCTCCGGCTATTCTCCCGAAACAATCGGGATTTGACGGACCATTTTCCCGAACTCCACCGCTTGCCCCAATCGGTGAAAGGAGACCGGGCCGTGCTCGACGGGGAGATCGTAGCGCTGAACCCGGACGGTAAACCCAATGTCCCGCGACTGCAAAAAAGGATTCACCTAGTTGACCGAATCCGAGTTCACAAAGCTCAGGCGTTGGCGCCACTCGTATTCATCCTGTTCGATATTCTATGGTGGCAAAGCGAAGATGTGACGACCTTGCCATTGGCGGCACGTGCGGAACTCTTACAGGAAGGACTGAGGTGGGAAGCGCCATTCATCCGCTCTCCAATGACCCACCCATGGAGCAAGGGAACAGCTGTATCAGGCAGTGCTGGAACAAGCGCTGGAGGGAATCGTGGCCAAGCGCAGTCAGAGTCGGTATGTCGGGGGACGGAGCAGGAAATGGCTGAAAATCAAGCGAATACGCAAAATCGACTGCATTGTCTGCGGTTTCACTTTTGACGCGACAAGAAGCAGATTGAAGGCATTGATTCTGGGGCTCTATCAGGGAAACCATCTCATTTTTATCGGTCAGGTGAGTTCGGACTTGTCAGGCGAGGAACCGGTGGATTTATGCATTCGTCTGGAAGGACTTGAAAGAACATCTTCTCCTTTCGCTCTGCGTGCGGGCATTCCAGGAATTGTGCGTTTGGTGTCACCGGCCTTGGTCTGTCGGATCGAATACCGAGGGTGGACCATCGATCAAAAACTGCGGCAACCCATGTTTAGGGAACTTCGGTACGATCAGGCCGCCCAAGAGTGCACTACGGATGCAATTCCGCTATAATCGTAGCGGAGCAGGCCGGGTGATCGCGGGCGCAATCCCGAGGAAAGTCCGAACTCCGCAGAGCAGGGTGCTGGGTAACACCCAGTGAGGGTAACCTCCAGGAAAGTGCCACAGAAAATATACAGCGGTTCGCCGCAACGGTGAAATGGCGAGGCAAGAGCTCACCGGCAGCCAGGTAACTGGCTGGCCAGGCAAACCCCACCCGGAGCAAGATCAAATAGGAAGGCTGGAAGTGGCTCGCTTCAATGCCTTCGGGTTGATCGCTTGAGGGAGCGGGCAACCGTTTCCCGAAGAGGAATGATCACCACTTTCGCTTGAAAGGACAGAATTCGGCTTATAGGCCTGCTCCACTATCTCTTGTCCGATGCCCTGCTGTTAACAAATGGCAAAACAGATTTTGACTTCCACGCCAAAAAGGAATAAAGTGGAGGTCTATTTTTGCATTTAATTGGACTGCAAACAGAAAGAGAGGCTCTGTAATTGGATGACGCAGGTATCCAAAGAGAACCTAGCCAATAAAATACCATCTCTTTTTAATTTTGAAAAGCACAAAACATCACTGCCCATGCCCGACTTGTTGGAAATCCAGAAACAATCCTACGAAGTGTTCTTACAAACAGGCCTGGAAGAGATTTTTCAGGAAATCTTCCCGATCAAGGACGCCCAAAACTACCATCTGGAGTTTAAGGGTTTCGAGATGGAACCACCAAAACTGTCGATTCAGGATTGCAAGGATAAAGGGTTCAACTTCTCCGGTGTGCTTAAAGTGAAAGCCCAGTTGCTGCTCAAACAGACCGGTGAGGTAAAAGAAGGAGTCGTGGTGATCGGCGAGCTTCCCCGGATGACCTCCACCGGCAGTTTTATCATTAATGGCACGGAACGAGTGGTGGTCAGCCAGTTGATTCGTTCTCCCGGCGTCTATTATTCCCGAATCAGCGAGAAGTTATCCGGTTTTCACGGCTATTCTTGCACCGTGATTCCGGATCGCGGCACCTGGTTGGAATTCGAATACGAGGAGAGCGGGCAGATTGCCGTAAAAATCGACAAACGGTCGAAGAAAATCCCCGTCACCCTCCTGCTGAAAGCGCTTGGTTTCGCCTCCAACGATCAGCTTGTTTCTGCCCTGAGAGAACCCCAGGAGATTAGCGTTTCTGCCACGAGCGACGCGATCGAGATGCTGTTGGGACGCCCTCTGGCCAATGCGATTGTCGACTTGGCCACCGGGCAAGTCTTAGCAGAAAAAGGGCAGATCTTATCAAAGGCTCTCCTGCAAAAAGTGAAGAAATCCACCGTGGATACCATCGATCTGGTGGAAGAAGTGCTGGATCCCGATCTTCGAATCACGCTGGAAAAGGATCCCTCCTCTACCCAGGAGGAAGCACAATTGGAGCTATACAAGAGGCTTCATCCGGGGGAACCCCCGACCAAGGAGAGCGCCAGAGCCTTGGTGCGCAACCTTTTCCTCGATCCCAAACGGAATGATCTCGGCCTAGTGGGACGATACAAGTTCAATAAGAAGCTCTATTTGGAAGATAGCTCGGCCAAGCCCACATTGGAGACTCGAACGATTACCAAAGAGGACGTGCTGCAAATCGTGCGCTACTTCCTCCGTCTGAAACGCAACCAAGCGGTCGTTGACGACATTGATCACTTGGGTAATCGTCGGGTACGGACGGTGGGAGAATTGCTGCAGAACCAGTTGCGGATGGGTTTCGTCCGCATGGAACGAAACATTCGTGACCGGATGACCACCGTGGATCCGGCGGAAGCCGATCCCAAAGCCCTGATCAATCCCCGGCCGGTAGTGGCCGCGATCCGGGAATTCTTCGGCAGCAGCCAACTCTCCCAATTCATGGATGAAACCAATCCCTTGGCCGCCCTGACCCACAAGCGCCGCCTCTCCTCTCTGGGGCCGGGCGGACTGAACCGGGAGCGGGCGGGGGTGGAAGTCCGCGATATCCATCACTCCCATTACGGACGGGTTTGCCCGATTGAAACACCAGAGGGTCCTAACATCGGACTGATCAACTCGCTCACCACCTACTCCCGGGTCAATGAGTTCGGTTTCATCACGACCCCCTATCGGAAGATCATCGATGGCAAGGTGACGGAGGAAATCGTCTACCTGACCGCCGATGAAGAGGAGAAAGACGAACAACGACCCGCCGGTTATCGCATCGCGGAGGCCAACTCCCTCGACGAGAAAGGACGCTGGATCGAGCCGGAGATCCTGGTGCGTCATGGGGAGAAGTTCGAAACGGTACCTGCCAACCAAGTCGACCTGGTAGACATCTGTCCTCGGCAAGTATTCTCTGTCTCCGCTTCTCTCATTCCATTTCTGGAACACGACGACCCGATTCGTGCGTTGATGGGATGCAATATGCAGCGGCAAGCGGTCCCCCTATTGAAGCCGGATCTGGCGATTGTAGGAACAGGCCTGGAGCGTGGGGTGGCCGTCGATTCCGGTGAGGTGACACTGGCGGGTTCCGACGGAGAAGTCACCAGCTGCTCCAGCAATTTGATCGTCATAAAAACAAAAAAAGGACTGGAAAAATATACCCTGCGCAAGTTTGGTCGATCCAACCGCGCCACTTGCATCAATCAGCGTCCGATCGTGCGCAAGGGAGACAAAGTCAAGAAGGGCCAACCGATCGCCGATGGCGCCGCGACGGTCCGGGGTGAACTAGCTCTCGGCTCTAATGTCCTGGTGGCATTCCTGCCATGGGCCGGCTACAACTACGAGGATGCCATGGTCATCTCTGATCGATTGGTGCGGGATGACGTCTATACCTCCATCCACATCGAAGAGTATGAGATCGAGGCACGCGACACCAAGCTAGGTCCGGAAGAGATTACGCGGGAAATCCCGAATGTATCCGAAGAAATGTTGCGCAACTTGGACGAAACGGGCATTGTTCGCATCGGAGCGGAAGTTCGAGCCGGCGATATCCTGGGCGGCAAGGTCACGCCGAAGGGCGAGACCGAGCTGTCACCCGAGGAACGCCTATTGCGCGCCATCTTCGGTGAAAAGGCGCGGGAAGTGCGTGACACCTCCCTGCGTGTGCCTCACGGAGAAAAAGGCACCGTCGTAGATGTCAAGGTTTTTTCCAAGGAAAACGGAGACGAGCTGCAGGCGGGTGTCTTGAAGAAAATCAAAGTGTACGTGGCGCAGAAAAGGAAGGTGATGGAAGGGGACAAGATGTCCGGCCGTCATGGAAACAAAGGTGTCATTTCCATCATCGTGCCCGAGGCGGACATGCCCTTTCTCCCCGATGGTACTCCACTCGATATCGTGTTGAACCCCCTGGGAGTTCCATCGCGCATGAACGTGGGTCAGATTCTGGAATTGCATTTAGGTTATGCCGGCCATACGCTGGGGTTGCGGTTTGACACCCCTGTCTTCAGCGGCGCCGGAGAACCCCAGGTGAAGGATTTCCTCAAGAAAGCCAACCTACCCACAAATGGGAAGACGATCCTCTACGACGGCCGTACCGGCGAACCGTTCGATAACCCGGTCGCGGTGGGCGTGATGTACATGATGAAGTTGATCCACTTAGTCGAAGACAAGATTCACGCCCGTTCCATTGGCCCCTACTCCTTGGTGACCCAGCAGCCCCTGGGTGGCAAAGCCCAGTTCGGGGGTCAGCGTTTTGGTGAAATGGAAGTGTGGGCGCTGGAAGGGTATGGCGCCGCGTCCGTCCTGCAGGAAATGCTGACGGTGAAGTCCGATGACATCACCGGGCGGGTGAAAACCTACGAAGCAATCGTCAAGGGCAAAGATATGCTTTCCTACAGCCTGCCGGAATCCTTCAAGGTCCTGGTGAAGGAAATGCAGGGATTGGGGTTGGATGTGAAACTGATTTCGGAGCAGGAGGGCGAGATTGCCCTCAAGGAGAGCGAAGAGGATATCCGTCACAAAGCGGATGAACTGGATTTGATTTTCCATGTACAGCCGGAGGAGGTCTCGGAGACCATTGAAGACTAGAGAGTCACTTGATTTCTTACCCGAATTCGATGCCATGCAAGTTGGCCTGGCTTCCCCGGAAAAAATCCGCTTGTGGTCGCATGGTGAAGTTAAGAAGGCGGAAACGATCAACTATCGCACCTTAAAACCCGAACCGGATGGATTATTCTGCGAGCGTATTTTCGGTCCGGAAAAGGATTATGAATGCCACTGTGGCCGGTACAAACGGATCCGCTACAAAGGTGTGATTTGTGAACGTTGCGGGGTGGAGGTCACCACGGCCCGCGTGCGACGGGAACGAATGGGACACATCGAGTTGGCTGCTCCCGTGGCTCACGTTTGGTTCCTGCGCGGGATTCCTTCCCGGATCGCCATGCTGCTGGATATCCCCTTGCGCACCCTGGAGAAAGTGGTCTATTTCGCCTACTTCATCATCACGGACGCCGGTCGTACCCCACTTGCCTATAAGCAAGCACTCACCCAGGAGGAGCATGCAGATTATCGAGAGAAGCACGGCCAGGCATTCAAGGCGATGATTGGTGCGGAGGCCGTGAAGGAACTACTCAACCAGCTGAACCTGGACAAAATTGCACAAGAACTCAAGGACGAAATCGGACGAGTGGCCGGCCAACGTCGCGTTAAAGCCGTAAAGCGGTTAGAAATCGTTGAAGCGTTTCGCAAGTCCGGGAATCGTCCGGAATGGATGATCACGGAAGCGCTGCCAGTGATTCCACCGGATCTGCGCCCGCTGGTTCCATTGGACGGGGGACGCTTTGCCACGTCCGATCTCAACGATCTCTATCGCCGCGTGATCAATCGGAACAATCGACTGAAGAAATTAATGGAAGTGAACGCACCCGACATCATTGTCCGTAACGAGAAGCGGATGTTGCAGGAAGCAGTGGATGCTTTGATTGATAATGGGCGCCGGGCCCGACCGATCGTCGGGGCGGGAAATCGTCCGTTGCGTTCTCTATCGGATATGCTGAAGGGAAAACAGGGACGATTTCGTCAGAATCTGCTGGGCAAGCGCGTGGACTACTCCGGTCGTTCGGTGATCGTGGTGGGTCCTAAGTTACGCCTCGATCAATGCGGCCTTCCCAAAGAGATGGCTTTGGAGATGTTCAAACCTTTTGTGATGAAAAAAATCGTAGAACGGGGCTTCGTCCACAACATCAAGAGCGCCAAACGGATGATCGAACGGCAGCGACCGGAAGTTTGGGAACTGTTGGAGGAAGTGATCAAAGACCACCCCGTCTTGTTGAACCGTGCACCTACCCTCCACCGATTGGGGATTCAGGCTTTTATGCCAATCCTGGTGGAAGGAAAGGCCATCCAAATTCACCCCCTTGTTTGCACAGCATTCAATGCCGACTTCGACGGAGACCAGATGGCGGTACATGTCCCCCTTTCGCTTGCTGCCCAAGCCGAGGCCAGGGTATTGATGTTATCTGCTTATAACCTGCTTTCCCCGGCGAACGGAAGGCCCTTGGCCGCCCCCCAACGGGATATTATCATCGGTTGCTACTACCTCACTCTCGAACGCAAGGGTGATCTGGGAGAAGGCAAATTCTTTTCTGATGCCGAGGAAGCGATCTACGCTTACCAGAACAAAATAATCAGCTTGTTCGCCTTAATCAAGGTCAGAATGAATGGTGAGATGATAAAGACCACCGTCGGCCGCTTACTATTCAATCAAACAGTCCATCGCAGCCTTGGCGATGTCAGTGAACCGGTTCCCTTCTATAACAAGGAAATGCCGCGGAAGGAATTGCAGAAGATGGTAGGGGAGATATACCGGCACTATGGCGTAACGAAAACGGGAGCCTTGTTGGACGCGCTGAAGGAACTAGGATTCACAGCTTCCACCAACGCCGGGCTGACCATTGGCATCGATGACTTTAAGGTCCCACCGGAGAAAAACCAAATCCTCAAGCAAGCGGAGAAACTGGTGGCTGAAGTGGAAGACCTGTACCGGCAGGGCTTGTATTCAGAAGATGACCGGTATTTGCAGGTAGTCAACATCTGGTTGGACGCTACCGATCAGATCGAAAAGAAGGTTCTGGCTCACCTTGAACGTTTCGACCCCGTGCACATGATGGCCATGTCCGGTGCCCGCGGCGACCCTAAACAAGTCCGACAGATTGTGGGCATGCGCGGGTTGATGGCCGATCCCTCTGGAAAAATTATCGAATTTCCTATCAAGAGCAGTTTGCGCGACGGCCTCACCACGCTGGAATACTTCATTTCCACGCATGGAGCCCGCAAGGGTTTAGCGGACACCGCGATCAAGACCGCAGATGCCGGCTATCTCACCCGTCGGTTGGTCGATGTCGCTCAGGAGATGGTCATCCGCGAGGATGACTGCAGCTATGCCACTATTCGGCCGATCAAAAAAGGTCAATGGGTGGAGAAAACAGTCGGCACCCGGGCCATCGGCAAGCAATTGGCGGAAAATGTACTCGACCCAAAGACCTCCCAAATCATTGCGAAAAAGGGAAATCTGATCGACAAGGATCTGGCCGATAAGATCGACACCCTGCAAATCCTTCAAGTGACCGTGCGGAACAAGCTCGACTCCGTGGAAATCAGCGATATTACCGAAGGCAAAAACGTGGTGGAACCGATGGAAGAACGGATCTTGGGGCGGACTGCGGTGGAGAACATCGTCAATCCCAAAAACAGGAGAGTCCTCGTCAAAGCCGGAGAAGAGATCAACGAGGAAGCCGTGGCCAAAATCTCAGCAGCTCGTGACAGCGAGGGAAATCGCCTGATTCCGTCGATCCGCGTTCGTTCCGTATTGACCTGCCAGGCCCAGAATTCCGTTTGCGCCAAATGCTATGGCCGTGACTTGGCCATGGGGAGGCCGGTCACTGTTGGAGAAGCTGTCGGGACAGTTGCTGCCCAGTCTATCGGTGAACCAGGCACTCAGCTTACGCTGCGGACCTTTCACACCGGTGGTATTGCGGAAGAGGACATCACAACCGGCCTTCCTCGGGTGGAAGAACTTTTTGAAGCGCGTCGTCCTCGTGGCCAAGCCTCCGTCTCTGAAGCAGAAGGTATTGTTCATGTCGAGGATTTGGCGGAAGACAGGGCACTGTGGGTGATCGAAGAAGAGAAACCACTGTTGGAAAAGTATCGAGAACCGACCTGGCTTAAAGAAGTACCCGAAAGCGATTTACTGGGATTCCTGCTCTCACTGAAATCGGCCTTCGAAATGAAAGAGAAGAATAGAACACACCCTGTGATCAAGGCCATTGACCGTTATATAGAGCAATACCAAACACAACATCAGACCCAAATCAACCCCCAAAGCTGGTCTCAAATCGAGACCGTTGCATTCCGCGGGATTTCCGCCACCTACCGGTCAGATCAGATCCGACGGGTCTTGATCGGCACCCCAGCTTTTTTGCGGGAAAGAGGTGTCTCCTTACCCTTCGATCTCGTGAAAGAAGAAGCGCTTCTTTTATTGGTCGCCATCAGTGGCAAATATCAGGCTGGATTTGTGATCGGTCC
>JBGOWQ010000007.1:0-14689 GCA_041478715.1 Thermodesulfobiota bacterium
CTTTTCGGTTTCTCGACCGAGAACTGGAAACGACCCCGGGAAGAAGTGCAGGCTTTGCTTTCGTTGTTGAAGGAATACCTCTTGGTGCAAAGAGAGGAACTGCGTGCAAATAATGTTCGACTTATCGCCAGCGGGCGGATCGCAGAACTCCCTCCAGCCATTCAGGATGCCTTGGCGGAGACCAAAACCTATACGGCGGGTTGCGACAAGATGGTCTTGAACCTGGCGATCAACTATGGAGGCCGGGCTGAGATCATCGATGCCTGCAACCGCTTGTTAGCGGATCCCCGTCGGGACGAGATTCTTTCCCTGTCTGGAGTCGGCGCGGTGGATCAGTTTCTCTATTCCGCTCAAATTCCGTTTCCGGATATCCTGGTTCGCACTTCCGGTGAACGCCGGATCAGCAATTTCCTGCTCTGGGAAGCCAGCAACACCTTCTTTTGGATCACGCCGACGCTGTGGCCCGATTTTTCCTTGGAGGATCTACTACAAGCTTTGCGGGAGTTTCACGCGTATCGATTGTCTCTTGCCCAACAGCACAATCCACAGATAGAGCGTTAGCGGAATCAAGTATAACAACCCTCTCAGCAAGACGCCGGTACCGGCCAAAAGCCATCGCGCATCGGCAGAATCATTCCCGATTATCTCCAAACCGACTTCTGTCTGCACAGGGACAATATCCAACGAATTCTCCGGCGCGTTTAGATCGGGTGTACCTTCAATTGCCAAATGGAATCCGGGTGCAAGCTGGTCGATGTCACCGCTCGCGTAATAGGTGCGGGTCCATTCTCCATCTCGCTCGTTGCCCATGGCGCTATTCTGCAGTGGTGCCTGGAAAGAAAACCATCGCGTGGCGGTTGTCGGTTGGAATACGGGAAGTAGAATCGCCAGCAGCAGGCAGCACAGAAATACCCATCGGTACAACGGCTGCCTTCTGGCAGCCAGGAGTAACAAGAAAATCAGGCTTCCGAGCAAGAACACCAATCCCCAGGGAATCAGGGAACGAATGGTTTGTTGCAGCACTCCGGCGAGAACGGATCCCAGGGTGATTCCAGGAGGAATCTCTTCCGTCTGAACTAAAATCAGGTTCCCGGCTGCAGTCACTTGAGTGCGAACGTCCAGATTCGATTCCGTGGGAATCAGAGTACCAAAGTAACTTAGCTCCCTGACTGCACCGGTTTGTTTTCGGATGCTTTCGATCGCAGTTTGTAATTCGCCCGCCGGTGGGGCGAAGGCAATCAAATCCGGTGATCGATAAATGGTCCATTGCTCTTCTTGCAAGTTCCATCGGATATTCTGCAGATCAGCGGGTTCCACCAGGAATTGGTTCATCGCCATCGCCGTGCCGGTATCGGTTGCTTCGCTCTTCTGGGCACCAATAGCGCCAGTCAGGTCATTGGGTGGTTCGAGTATGGAAGAGGCGGTTTGGGGTACCGGAACCCCTTCGGGCGCAGAGAGTGCCCGGAAAGAAGAATTCGCATTGTTTTCAGCGGATGGGAAAAGCCACGGGAGGGTGCAAATCAGGACCATGGCGGCCAAAGCGAAGGAGAATCCGTATTGCCAGTTTCGCCAGAATTGGCGCGGTTTCCGGGTCAATTTCTCTTCAATTTTGCGCAAGATTCGCGCTCGCGCCATGGCTTCCAGGGGAAGGATTTGCTGCATCTGCAAACTCTGGGCAAACGTATGCCAAAGCTCGTCGGTTTCCTGCCGTCCCGGCGGGCTGGGTCGGTGATTCTGTTTCGCAGTCCTAAGGTTCATTTCCATCCTTTTGACGCAACAATACCGATTGCAGTTCCGCATCCCTGCCAATCGTCTTTAGTGCCACTCGTTTGGCCCGGTTCAGTCGCGACTTCACAGTACCGACAGTACAGCCAAGTCTCTGGGCGATCTGTTCGTAAGATAACTCCTCTACTTCGCGCAGCAACAAAACGATACGTGCGTGCGGTGGCAATGCTTCCATCAGCCGCTGGACGGCACGAGTTTGCTCGTCAATCAGGATCAGTTTCATGGCCGTCGGTTCGGTACTACTGCTTTCTGGTAACGGGGTGATGTCTTCCAACGATTGGGTAGGCCGTCGTTTCCTCAGCATGTCGTAACAGATATTGGTCGCTACCCGGTAGAGCCACGTTGTGAACTGCGCATCCCCTCGGAAAGAGCTCAGCTTGGTCAATGCGCGGTAACAGGTTTCTGCCGCGGCTTCCTCTGCATCCTCTCGCTGCTGCAATATCCGGTAGCAAATCCGATACAACAGCTCCATTCTCTCGCTGAGGACTTCCGCTAGCGCGTCCCGATCTCCGGCAATCGCTCGCCGGAGCGTTTCGTGATTGGTTGTAGAAGCCGCGTTCTTGCTTGACACTGTTCTTCCTGACAGTATACTAACTTGCAGCCGAAGTGGCGGAACTGGCAGACGCACGGGTCTCAAAAACCCGCGAGCTAACACTCATGTGGGTTCGACTCCCACCTTCGGCACCAATTCCACTCTTGTGAATCGCCGCAGCATCCCGCAATTGTACCGGTTGTTTCCGATCGATTCATTTCAACGGAAGGTGCCTTGGCCCTGGCCTTGCTTCGATCGGTTCTCCAGAGCCGTATTGCCCTTCTGCAGCGGGTCGTTTCTGTCAGTATGGGAAATATCGTTAAATCGTTCGATGTTATACTTTTAACAAATTCAAGGAGGACCGATGGGCATCATAAAAGAAATCAGCGAAAAGGACTTTGATCAGGAAGTGACGAGTTCCACCGTGCCGGTTCTTGTCGATTTTTGGGCCCCATGGTGCGGCCCATGTCGGATGCAGGCTCCTGTACTGGAAAAACTGGCAGAGGAAGTAGGACCCAAGATGAAGGTTTGCAAGATGAATACCGATGAGAATCAAACCCTGGCAGCGAAGTTCAGCGTCTTCAGCATTCCCTCCCTGATGTTGTTCAAGGACGGGAAATTAGCCGGACAATGGGTTGGATTCCAGTCAGAGCGTGAATTAAAAGTCAAACTCGGTCTTTGAATTTGAATAAAAAGGTTCTGCCCCTCGCGATCGTGGGAGGAGGACCGGCGGGTCTTACGGCAGGTTTGTATGCGGCCCGGGCTGGAATAAAGGCAGTTCTCCTCTCTCTGCCAGGCGGAGGAATGGGGGCCGCCACCGATTGGGTGGCAAACTTCCCTGGGTTTCCCGACGGGCTTTCCGGCTTTACTTTGGTGGAGCGGTTCCGTCTACAGGCCGACAGAGCCGGCTTGGTGTTTGCCCCGGCTCATATTGACCGGATTCGTTCTCATGAGATGCTTTTTGAGTTGGAGGGAGGTGATCAGCACTGGATCGCCCGTTCCGCGATCATCGCCACCGGTGCCTATCCGGTTCACCTGGGCGTTCCTGGAGAATCCAAATATCGGGGGCGTGGCGTTTCCTATTGTGCAACCTGCGATGGTCCATTTTTCCGCGGGAAGGAAATTGCGGTGATTGGTGGCGGCGATTCTGCCATCCAGGAAGCTATTTACCTGTCAAATCTGGCCTCACGAGTCACGGTGATCCACCGTCGCGCACTGCTGAGAGCCAATCAAGCCCTCCAGAAAATTGCCTTTGCCACGCCCAACATCGTATTCCGCTGGGAGTCCATTTTGACCGAGATTTCAGGGGGGGAAAACGTCACCACGATCCAAACTAAAAGCGTAACCGATGGGCGGTTGAAGTCGCTGGATGTACAGGGTGTGTTTCTCTACGTCGGACTGAGGCCGAATTCCGAGTTGGTAGCGAGGTTGGTGGATCTTGATTCCCAATCCGCCATCATCACCAACCCCTTGATGCAGACATCCGTTTCCGGATTGTTTGCAGCAGGGGATGTTCGAAATACACCCTTGCGCCAATTCGTTACGTCCTGTGCAGATGGCGCCATTGCTGCCCAAAGCGCCTTGCATTTCCTTGAGCGAATCGAATCCGATCCGGTCCGTCCAAGCTGAAAGGAGGGAGCCCCTCCTCTTTTTAAGCGTGGTGCCCGGAGGGAGACTCGAACTCCCAAGGGTCGCCCCATACGCACCTCAAACGTACGTGTCTACCAATTCCACCATCCGGGCCTGTTCTTCTGTATTCCTACACGTTGCGGGCAAAGGGTAATAGTAGTACCAACGAAAGCATCACGAATGCGATCGCCAGTACCAGGCTGATGTTTCGCAACAGTTTTTCCTTTTTCTTTTGCACCTTAAAAATCGTGGCTGTGCCACCGATCGCGCCCAGCCCTTCGCCCTTGGGCGATTGGAGCATAATGAACGTGATCAAAGCTACCGCGATAATTGCTTGTATGATCCACAGTGCACTCATCGTCGTATCACCTCACGGAGTGGCAGTATAACACGTGCTAGCGCGAGTCCTCAAGCACCGCCAAGCCCGGGAGAATCCGGCCCTCCAGGAATTCCAACGACGCACCGCCGCCCATCGATACGTGGCTCATGTAAGCAGTCAGTCCGAAACGGTCCACCGCTGCGGCTGAGTCTCCCCCGCCCACGATTGTGGTGGCATTGGCAGCGGCCATCGCCACCGCGATCGCTTGCGTACCCTCCGCAAAGGAAGGGATTTCAAAAACTCCGACCGGGCCGTTCCAAACGATGGTCCGTGCGCTTCGGATGCGTTCAGTAAACAGAGCTCGCGTACTCGGCCCAATATCCAGTCCTTTGGTTCCGCAGGGGATGTTTTCCACGGAGACGACCTGGCTCGGTACTCCTTCCTCCATGGTTTGCGCCACCACCACATCTAGCGGCAACAAGAGTTCCACCCCGCCGCTCTGGGCTTGGTGGAGAATTTCTTTTGCTTTCTCCAGCAAGGAGTCTTCGCAGAGGGAATCACCGATTTGCTTGCCTTGCGCCTTGAGAAATGTGAAGGCCATCCCTCCACCGATCATCAGGGTATCCACTTTTTCCACCAAACGACCCAGGAAAACCAGCTTGTCGGAAACCTTGGCGCCGCCCGAGATTACAACGAATGGCGACTCGGGAGATTCCATCGGGTCTCTCAGGTAGTTCACTTCTTTTTGCAGCAGGAACCCGGCACAAGAGGATAGGAGCCTGGCGATGCCGACGATCGAGGCATGCTCCCGATGCGAGGCACTGAAGGCCTCGTTTACGTACACTTCGCCTAATTGTGCCAAGGCCTTGGCGAATTCCGGGTCGTTCGCTTCTTCTTCCGGGTGGAACCGCAGATTCTCTAATAGCAGGATCTCTCCCGGCTGCAGCGAGAAAACCTGAGCCAATATTGCAGGACCGACGGAGTCATTGGCCATAACCACCTTCCTGCCGAGCAGGCTAAAGAGGTCTGCTGCCACCTTGGTCATGCGCAAGCTTTCAACGCAATTCCCCTCCGGACGCCCCAGGTGAGACATCAGAATCACTTTGGCTCTCTGCCCGATCAGGTAGTCAATCGTCGCTAACGCGCTGCGAATTCGGCGGTCATCCGTAATGTCCCCTGTCTTCTTGTCCAGTGGTACATTGAAGTCCACCCGAACTAGTACCCGTTTTCCTGTCACGTCGATCTGTTGCAGAAGCCTCATTTAAATCCCTTGACCCGCCATGAAATGTGCAAGATCTGCCACGCGGACGGAGTAAGCCCATTCGTTGTCGTACCAGGCGAGGACTTTCACCAGGGACCTGATCACCATAGTAGAAGCCGCATCGAAGGTGGCGGAGAAATCCGAACCCTTGAAATCCACTGAAACCAGCTCTTCTTCCTCATAGGCCAAGATCCCTTGGAGGTTCGTTTCGCTGGCGACCTGGAATGCCAGGTTGATCTCCTCCTTGCTGGCAGGCTTGCTCAGCTGCACCGTCAGATCGATCAAGGAAACCGTAGGCGTGGGTACGCGGATGGCGAATCCGTTCAGTTTTCCCTGTACGGCGGGTATCACCAGTCCGAGAGCTTTGGCGGCGCCGGTAGACGTTGGGATCAGGTTCAATGCTGCCGCCCTCGCCCTTCGCAGGTCTTTGTGGGGTAGATCCAGGATGCGCTGGTCGTTGGTGTAGGAATGAATGGTAGTCATCAAACCCGACACAATCCCGAAGTTGTCTTGCAGAACCTTCACCACGGGTGCCAGGGCATTCGTGGTGCAAGACGCGTTCGATACGATGAAATGGCGGGAGGGATCGTAGACGGATTCATTTACTCCCAAAACGATGGTGGCATCTTCGTTCTTGGCGGGGGCGGTGATGATGACTCGCTTAGCGCCTGCTTCCAGGTGTTTTTTCGCTTTCAGCGCGTCCGTGAATAGTCCCGTCGATTCCAGCACGAGTTGGATACCGAGGTCACGCCAAGGAAGTACCGCCGGGTCTTTTTCGGCCAGGACAAGGATCCGGTGTCCCTCCACGACAATGGCACCTTCTTCGGTCCGCACCTCTCGATTGAAGCGACCGTAGTTGGAATCGTACTTGAGCAGATGAGCCAGTGTAGGAGCGTCGGTGATGTCGTTGATGGCCACTACCTGGAATTCGTCTGGGTATTTTTCCAGCAATGCTTTAAACGATTGCCGCCCGACCCGTCCAAATCCATTAATTCCGATTTTCCACATGTAGTCCACCTCTTTCTCTTCGTTGTGCCCGGCTTGGGATTCTCAAAGCTTCGCGGTATTTTACTACGGTGCGCCTGGCGAGAAAAATCCCCCGTTTCTCCATCTGGTGCGCGATCTGCGTGTCGGAATAGGGCTGTCTCCGGTTCTCTGTTGCGATCAACCGGCGAATTTCCTCTTTCACCTGCATGCTGGAGACCCTTTCGGTCTTTTCTCCAAACCCGGAAGGGACCAGGTATTTCAGCGGAAAGATCCCTCGTGGCGTCTCGATGTTTTTCCCTTTTAGCGTCCGGGAAAGGGTCGAGGGGTGTAAATGGAGATGGGTGGCCATTTCCTGCAAAGAAAGGGGGCGCAGACGGAGAATCCCGTCCTGCAGGAATGGTTGCTGCCAGGAAATGAGGAATTCCCCTACCCGCAGCAGAGTCTCCTGACGCTTTTCCATGCAGTGTACCACCCAACGGGCGGCGCTCAGTTTGCCTCGCAGGAATTCTCTGGCTGTTGGGTCCTGCATCAGTTTCTGATACGCGGGCGACACGATCACCCGCGGGAGCACGGAATGGTTCAGTTCCAGTCGGAATTGATTGTCGGTGCGGTGCACGATCAAGTCCGGCTGAATGTAGACGGTTGTTTGCTGCGTATAGTTGCAGGCCGGACGCGGATCCAGCATTCGAATCTCCTCCATCGATTCCAGCAGGTCTTCCCTGCGGCAACCCAGTCTCTTTGCCAATTTGATCCAGTTTCTTCCGTCCTGTATCTCGTCTAGCGACTCTTGGATGATTTTCTTCGTCAGTCGCCCACCGCTCTCACCCAGCTGCAACAATAAGCACTCGCTCAGGTTGCGGGCGCCGATCCCTGTCGGTTCGAGACTCTGCACCACGGCCAGTATTTTTCCCACAGTCTCCACTGCCGTGTGATAGGTATCCGCAATCCGCTGGGTATCCTCCAAGAAATAGCCGTCTTCATTCAGGTTGCCAATGATTTCTTCTCCAATGGCCAAAGCCAGGTCATCGGAGAGGTGAAGCCGCAGTTGGAACAAGAGAAAAGAATAGAGGCTCTCGGGTTGGACAGCCTGAAAGGATTCCCATTCCTCCCGTTCTTCCGGTTGATCTTCCCCTGATGGTTCTTTCGCATCTTCCAGGCAAGGGGATTCCTCTTCCAGGAGCGGGTTTTCCAGCAATAACCCTTCCAGGTGTTCGCGCAACTCCAATTGGGGCATTTCCAGGAATCTGATGGATTGTTGCAGGCGCGGTGTCAGCCTTACTTGGGGAATCTGCCGGAGAGAGAGATCTGGTCCTTGGGAACGGCTCATCTTCTTCGGTGGCGACGCACATCCAGAACCAGATCCCATATTGCATGGGCCAGGGCTTCGGGGTCGTGCCAAACGAAACGGACCTCCGCCGCCAAATCCGCCAGGATAGGAACCACGCCCATCTTTCGGACCTGCTCCAAATCAATTTTGACCAATTCGGCTTGCTCCACCCGGTAACGCTCCAAAGCTTGAGCGGAAACTGCTTTATGGTTGATCAGGCAGTAATCTGCCACCTTTCCGCCGGCATGTTCAAACAGAACTTTCAAGTGGCCACCAATCGACAGACCATCAGTTTCTCCGTGCTCCGTCATAATATTGGCGATGTAAACTCGCACGGCGCTGGATTCACGCACGGCTCGTGCTACTTCCGGTTGCAGCAATGGGGGCAATACGCTGGTGAAAAGGCTGCCCGGACCCAACAGGATCACATCGGCCTGCTGTATCGCATCCAGCACTCCGGCCGTTGGTTGAGAATTGGCGGGTTCCAGATGCAGCTGTTTGATCACCTTTCCCGTTTCCCGGATTTTCGTTTCACCCATGGCTTGGGTACCGTCGGTGAAATCCGCCCGCAGGGTCACATCATCCAATGTCACGGGCAATGCCCTGCCCTTCACCCGCAGGACTTGGGAAGCGGACATCACAGCCAAGCCAAAATCCCCGGTTGTCTTGGTCAAAGCGGCGATGAACAGGTTGCCGAAATTGTGCCCCTCCAAGGAACTTCCGGCTTGGAAACGGTATTGGAAAAGATTCTCCATCAGTGGTTCCGTTTCCGATAATGCGACCAGACAACGACGAATATCTCCGGGAGGCAAGATGCCCAATTCCTGCCGGAGTTTCCCCGAGCTGCCCCCGTCATCGGCCACGGTAACGAGTGCCGTGGCTTCTACCGGCAACAACTTCAAACCGCGCAACAGAGACGACAAACCCGTTCCGCCGCCTAATGCTACGATTTTCAGCCCACGGTGGCCCAATCGCTTCTCGTAGACGACATCTGCCAGGTTCTCAGGATGCTCCGGCAATACCGCCTCTACCAGCGAAGCGATCAGTTTGCGCATTCCCCATACGATTAAGCTTAGTGCCAGTACTATGATGACGAGGGCGAGTATCTCGCGCCAAGGAGTCTCCAGCAAAGGCATCGGTGACAAAGCGAATGTCTGTCGCAAGTACTGCTTGAGCGAAACCAGCCAACTCCATTCCAGAAAAAACAATACCGCACCGGAGACCAGGACGATGATCCCGAGCAGAATCAGAGCCACCCAGCGTTTCACGTGCATGCCGGGGATCAGCCATTTCAGGATGCGATTTCTAGGCGCAGTACTGCCGTTCATCCCATTATTTCTTCAAGATCTTGGCAACGAGCGATGAGAAGATCGTGTAGACCAATGCTGCCAGCACCGCGACCCAGAAATTGGCAATAGCGATGTGAGGGCTCAATATGAGAGTCGTCAGCCAAAACAGAAATCCGTTGATGATTAGGGAAAACAACCCCAGCGTGAGAATGGTGATCGGCAAACTGATCAGATGAAGCAACGGTTTGATCAAGAGGTTCAGAATCGACAGGATGACGGCGGCTAGTAATGCCCACCAGAACGATTCAATCGTGAAAGACAGTCCAATTTCGCCAAAAAGATAGGCGGTAAACAGGAAGATGAGGGTATTGAGAATCAAACGGATGATCATCGGTTTTTACTCATCCCTGCAATCATAGTTTTTTGTTCAAATTCCGCCGGACCAAAACGGCTTGAACTCCTTGTGGGTGAAAGCACCATCCCCTAGGCAAGGATTAGCCGCCCGTACTGCCAGAGACTTTGTTGTCAACCTTCTCATGCAGATAATTATAGATCTTCTGCGCCAGTTTTTCGCCCACACCGGGCGTTCGTGCAATGCGCAGCAGGCTCGCGCGCTTCAAAGCGTTGGATGAGCCGAACTCACGTAAGAGGATCTGCTTCTTGACCTTTCCGATCCCCGGAATCTGATCCAATTTGGAACGGCGGGTCTCTTTTCCTCTCAGGCTTCGATGGAAAGAGATGGCAAATCGATGGGCCTCGTCACGCACTCTTTGAATCAATTGCAGCGCCGGGGAATTGCGCGGCAGGCGCAAAGGTCCGGGAAACTGAGGAGAAAACACGAGTTCCTCCCCCTTGGCCAGTGAAAGGGTGTCAATCGTCGGATCGATGGATTGAATGACTTCCATGGCCGCGTGCAAATGACCGATGCCGCCATCGATTACAACCAAGTCTGGTAGCGATTCCGCTGCCAAGAAGCGCCTGGCCAAGATCTCCTTGATCATGGCGTAGTCGTCGGGACCTGGTTTTCCAATTCTGAAGTGGCGATAGCCAGTTTTCCACGGTGTGCCGTTTCGGAATACCACCTTGGCTCCCACTGCCTGGTGCGGCCCCAGATTGGAGATGTCGTAACCCTCAATCGTTACCGGCAACTCGCTCAGACCGAATTCCCGTTGCGCATTCTGCAACAGGTCCAATTGGGAGTAACTCGCCCGCTTTTCTTTCAAGTACGCCTGCAGTTGTTCCCGCGCGTTGGCATCGGCAATCTGCCATTGTTTGCGGCGTTCTCCGCGAGCCTTGGTAATGCGAACCTTTCGCCCCCGGGCTTGTCTCAGCCATTGTTCGAGCGTCTCCTGATCCGAAAGACGAAACTCCACCACGATTTCCGGCGGGATATCCGCTGTGCGCTGGTAATATTGCAGCAATCCAACGCGAATCAGTTCTTCCGTCGTTTCTTCCAGCCCTTCCGAAAGGAAGAAATGCTCTACGCCGATCAACTTGCCTTTCCGCAGCTTGGCGATGGCTAGGCAACTCTCTCCCAGCTCGCTGGCCAATGCCATCAGGTCGCGGTCAACAGGCGCTTCGGTCAGCACGACCTGCTGTTCCAAAATCTTGCGCAATGCATAGATTCGATCCCGGATATGCGCAGCGCTTTCATAATTGAGCCGATAGGCCTCATCCTTCATCCGACTGGCAAGATACTCCAGCAGCGCCTCCCCCTTTCCTTCCAGGTAGAGGATTACTTCCTCCACGACCTGCCGGTATTCTGCAAAATCCACTCTACCCATACAGGGAGCAAGGCACCGGTGGATGCGGAATTCCAGGCATGGCAACTGCGGTCTCTTCGGGTCGAAGGAAATTTTGCAGGCGGGCAGTCCAAAAACCTCCTTCAGCGTGCGGATGGTTTGCCGCAGGGCACGAGTGTTGGTGAAGGGACCGAAATATTTGTCGTGATCGTCTTGAAAGATTCTCACCAATTGCAGTCGGGGAAATTTCTCGCTCGTGGTGATGCGCAAATAGGGGTATTTCTTATCGTCCTTCAATCTGCAATTCAAGGGAGGCTGGAGCGTCTTCACCAGCGTGGCCTCGGTGATCAACGCTTCTACCTCATTCGAAGTCACGATAAATTTCAGCTGATGGGTTAGTTCCTGAATCCGCCATTCCTTGCGGCCAGGATCCGTTACCGGTGACAAGTACGAGCGCACGCGGTCACGGAGCGAAGCGGCCTTGCCCACGTACAGCACTTGCCCGTCCTGGTCGAGAAACTGGTAGACCCCGGGAGCTTCCGGTAAACGCGCAGCTTGCTGGCGCCAAGGGGTTTTAGTCAGCGGCAAATGTTTTCTCCCTGCCGGCCAGGAGTGCTCTTAAATAGTCTCCGGTGTAACTGCCGCTGGCATGCGCGACCTCCTCCGGTGTACCACAAGCGACCAGTTTTCCGCCTTCATCGCCGCCTTCCGGCCCCAGATCAATGATCCAATCGGCACATTTCACCACATCCAGATTGTGCTCGATTACGATCACCGTGTTCTTCGCTTCGACCAGTCGATCCAGTACCTCCAGCAACCGATGCGTGTCGGCGAAGTGCAACCCCGTGGTCGGTTCATCCAGGATGTAAAGGGTGCGGCCCGTTTCCCGTTTGGAAAGTTCTGCGGTGAGTTTGATCCGCTGAGCCTCGCCACCAGAAAGGGTGGTAGCCGATTGACCCAATTTGATGTAGCCAAGACCTACTTCCGACAACAATTGAAGCTTTCGCCGCACGGTGGGAATGTTCGCGAAAAACTCCAATGCCTCTTCCACCGTCATGTTCAGCACATCCGCAATGCTCTTGTCCTTGTATTTCACTTCCAGCGTTTCGCGGTTGTAACGCTTCCCCTTGCAGACCTCACAGGGGACATAAACATCGGCTAAGAAAACCATCTCAATCTTCAATATGCCGTCCCCTTGGCAGGCCTCACAACGTCCCCCCTTCACGTTGAATGAGAATCTGCCTTTTTGGTAACCGCGCAAACGCGCTTCGGGCAAGCGGGAGAAAAAATCGCGGATATGATCAAACATCCCAATATAGGTGGCTGGATTGGAGCGAGGAGTGCGACCAATGGGGCTCTGATCGACGATGACCACCTTATCAAGGTATTGCAGACCCTCGATGTTCTGATGCGCCCCGGGTTTTTCCCGGGAACGATACAGCTTGCTCGCCAGGGCTCGGTAGAGGATGTCATTGACCAGTGTACTCTTGCCACTACCTGAGACTCCGGTGACTGCAATAAACGTTCCCAGTGGAAAACGGACGTCAATCCCCTTTAAGTTGTGCTCGTGCGCACCATACAAGATAAGTTCTTTCCCCTGGCCCAAACGACGGGTTTTGGGTACCGGAATCACGATCTCACCTTTGATGTATTGGCCGGTTAAGGAGCGCGGCTCGGCCAGGATCTGTTCCAAAGTTCCACTGCAAACGATGAAACCGCCGTGTGTGCCGGCCCCGGGGCCGATATCAATGATGTGGTCCGCCTGACGGATGGTTTTCTCGTCATGCTCCACAACCACCACGGTATTGCCCAGATCCCGCAATCGTTTCAGCGTCGCTAGCAGTCGATCGTTGTCACGGGAGTGCAATCCGATGGAAGGTTCGTCGAGGACATAGAGCACCCCCACCAATCCGGAACCCACCTGGGTCGCCAATCTCAATCGTTGCGCTTCGCCGCCGGCGAGGGTTTCTGCCGGTCGGTCCAGACTAAGGTAAGCTAAACCGACATCCAGCAGAAAGCAAAGTCGAGATGCGATCTCCTTCAGGATTTGGTTGGCGATGATCTGCTCTTTTTCCGTTAGAATCAACCCTGAGAAGAATGCATGGGCGGCACCAATGTCCTTGGCGGTAAGTTCAGCGATGTTGATTCCGCCCAAGCGGAAGGAGAGGGCTTCCGGCTTCAAGCGACGCCCATTGCAGGCTGGGCAGGGTACCGCTGTCATGAAGGATTCAATCTCCTCCCGGATATAATCGCTGTCTGTCTGTTTATACCGACGCTCCAGGTTGGGGACCACCCCCTCAAACGGCATCTGGTAGACATGTTCCCGTCCCAGGGTGTCTGTGTAGTGAAAGGGAATCCGACGTCCTTTGGATCCGTAGAGGATCGTTTCAACTACCTCGGCGGGTAACTCACTTACAGGCAATGTCGGGTCGAAACCGGCATCTTCCGCGATCCCTTTCAGAATTTGGTAGGTTTGGCTGTCCGTGCTTTTCCATGGATCCACAGCCCCTTCCGCTAAGGAGAGAGCTTTGTTGGGGATAATTTTCTCCGGATCGATCTCTTGTTTGATGCCCAAACCATCGCAATTCGAACACGCTCCGTAGGGGCTGTTGAAGGAGAAAAGCCGAGGAGAGACGTCGGTGATCGATGTACCGCAGCTGGGGCAGGCGTACATCTCTGATAGCATCATCTCTTGGTCATTTATGATCGCCAATACGGTCCCATGCGTTAGCTTGAGAGCCGTTTCAATCGAATCGGTCAGCCGGGTGGACATGCCTGTCTTCACGGTCAGCCGGTCGATTAGCACTTCGATCCGGTGCTGACCGTAGCGAGCCAGGTTGATTTCTTCGCTTAGTTCCACCAATTTCCCATCAATGCGAGCCCGCACGAAACCTTGCCTGCGGATCTCGTCCAGCAAGCCTTTGTACTCACCCTTTTTACCACGAATCACCGGGGCTAGGATCTGGATTTTGGTTCCGATGGGATAGCCCATTAGCAGATCCACCATTTGTTGCGCAGATTGCTGGCGGATGGGTTGTCCGCACGAAGGACAGTAGGGCGTGGCCACGCGGGCATACAACAAGCGGAGGTAGTCGTAGATCTCGGTGATGGTACCCACGGTGGAGCGGGGGTTATGAGAAGCGCTCCTTTGATCAATAGCAATGGCCGGTGAGAGCCCTTCGATATAATCGACATCCGGCTTCTGCATCAAACCCAGGAACTGCCTGGCATAGGCCGACAACGACTCCACATACCGACGTTGCCCTTCCGCGTAGAGTGTATCGAAGGCCAGGGAAGATTTTCCCGAACCGGATATTCCGGTGATCACCACCAGTCGATCTCGGGGAATTTCCAAATCGATGTTCTTCAAATTGTGCTCGCGGGCACCCTTGATGAAAATGTTTTGTCTCATGGCTCTAGTTTCTTTCGTAGGATCATAATGCGGTCGCGGATCTCGGCGGCGCGTTCGAATTCCAGCGTTTCCGCAGCGCTATGCATCTCTTCCTCCAGTTGCAGGACCATAAGTTGAAGTTGGTCCCTGGGCAAGGACTCGGCCCGCTTTGCTATGGCTTCCCGACTGTCAGTCTCCGTAGCGACCTCCAGTAGATCACGAATCGCCTTGCGGATGGTTTCTGGTTGGATGTTGTGCTCCCGGTTGTAGATCAACTGGACATCGCGTCTGCGACGGGTTTCCTCAATCGCTTTGCGCATCGATTCGGTGACTTTGTCAGCGTACATGATCACTTTACCGGATACATTGCGCGCAGTGCGGCCGATAATCTGGATCAAAGCACGCTGCGAGCGAAGGAATCCTTCCC
>JBGOWQ010000256.1:0-2720 GCA_041478715.1 Thermodesulfobiota bacterium
ACGAAATACAAGTTCTGATCCCCGTTGTTGGCCACCAGGATGTTGAAGGTGATGTTTTCCCCGGCGGCGACCGTATCGTGGGTGGCCAGTTTCTGAATTGCCAGCGAGGGCTTGCCGGAAGGTTGCTCTCCCACCGTCTTGATCGCCGACCAAAGGATATAGCGATAGAGAACCGCTACCGCGGCCGGAAGCTGTTCCCGGTATCCGATCACGGGCACCGCGGTGCCTGAATTGGCTCCGGTGGCGTTCGCTCCTGTGACCGCGAACTGGTAGGTGGAACCGGAAGCGAAGGGCCCGCTGTTCATGAGATAGACCACCAGAAGGGTGCGGGGCTCTCCCAACTTCACCAGCAAACCGGGAGCAGCGAAGCTGAAGGTGATGGAACCGTCATCGGCCGGATAGGGAGACTGGGCCAGCACCGGTTCCGCTCCATCGTAGAGACCGTCCTGGTTGACGTCCTCCACCAGGAACACGTTGACGATGTCGGTCTGGTCGTTGCCGGTCCCACTGGCCGTGATCGTCATGTCATTCAGGAAAACGTCCTCCGGGTTCACATCCGTGGATTGCTTCATATCCGCCGTCAGCACCAATTGCATCATCTCGTTGTACTTGTCGGTCGGATCGTAGGCGTGATCGGGCGGCGAGCTGGGTCCCTTGTCGATCAGCAGTCGCCCGCGATGCCCGCCCCAACAGTCGGACGGTATCATATTGCCCCAGCTGTCCGGGTTCTTGATCGATCGATCGGATGTATCTCCTTCCCGTGGCGGCCAAAAATGGTAGAAGGGGGCTCCGTCCGGTTCGTGGTAGCTGGCGTCAAACTGGCAACCCCGCGGCCCGTCGTTGCAGATCACAATTCCCAGCCAGTCGTAAGGGATGGCAAGTTCCACCACCCACGTCTTCGGATTTACAGCCGCATTCCCCTCGAAATTTGCAGGTTGTCCAACCGGTGACCATACTGATCCGTTCCCCTCCCAAAACAGGAAGGGTTGCAGCGAATCCAGTTGAGGTTTATTCACAACCAGTCTTCGGTCATCGGTTTGGGGCAGCTTACCCAGGTTGTGCAGAGCGCACCACTCGAAGCTGACGCTTTCCACCGCCAGAGGGATTAGGTAGGCCAGATAGAGATGATTGGGGATGGCCTTGGTGTAGACCGTCACATTTCCATAAAAAGCAGGAAACTGCACAGAGTTGGCATCCGCCCATTCGTCACTGGGAGCGAATTGCCCGTCGATTTTCGGTGTAGTGCCAAAGTCAGAGCTGATGGTGAATTCCTCATTGTGGGCAGCCGTGGGTAGGGGCAGCGCGCCCATCGACATCAGAGCGGCGACAAGAAGAAAGAGAACCACCTTGCGTATCATTTTTGTTTCCTCCTCTCAAACCGGCACAGATCCCGATCAAACGATGGACAAGATTCGTTCCCCAAGGATCCCTGCCTTGTTCTGTATTATACAGGGGATTTGGCGAATTACTCCGTTCGATCTGGGTAAAGAAAAAAAATCCGCAGGACCATTTTCTGGGGTAGACATTTCCTCCTTTGTTTTGATGTAACTCCTGTCTGGCCTGGGATGCGGAGATTTTGTCGTGGAAAATACTCCCCTTTGGGTTCACATTGCAGCCTCCAAGAAGGAGGACGATACCGCAGTCCCTGAGTCGGGTGAAATGCCCCAAGTCACGAGGCGTTCTATAATCGGAAGGATGAAACGAATTGGGATTCTCACTTCGGGAGGAGACGCTCCCGGAATGAATGCAGCTATCCGGGCAGCTGTGCGCATGGGTATCGACCGTGGGGCGGAGGTTTGGGGTATCCTGCGCGGCTTCGAAGGTTTAATTTGCGGGGAATTCCAACTGATGGAGCTATCTTCCGTTTCCGGCATCATTCAACGCGGGGGTACGGTGCTCTTCACCGCCCGCTCGGAACGTTTCAAAACGGAAGAAGGATTGCGATTGGCCGTGGATCAAATTCAGAAGATCGGGCTGGAGGGATTGATCCTCATCGGAGGAGACGGTACTCTACGCGGGGCTATCGCTTTGGAAGAGCGTGGGATTCCCACGATCGGCGTTCCCGGCTCGATCGACGATGACTTGTGGGGCACCGACCATACCATCGGCTTCGACACGGCTGTGAATACCGCTCTCGATGCCATCGACAAGATCCGCGACACGGCCACCTCGCATGAGCGTTCCTTCATCGTGGAGGTGATGGGCCGCACGGCCGGGTACATTGCTCTGATGGCCGGTCTTGCCGGCGGAGCCGAGTACATCTTGATTCCGGAGTTACCCTACGACTTGGCAGAGTTAGCCGCGGCCAACCAACGGGCACACTCCAGGCAGAAGCGGCATTTCATTATCGTGTTGGCGGAAGGTGTGGCGGACGCCTACGGGCTGGCGCAGGAAATCGCCCGACGCACGGGGGTGGAGGTCAAAGTGACCGTGCTGGGCTATATCCAACGAGGTGGAAACCCCAGCGCCTTTGACCGTTATATGGCCTCCCGCCTGGGTGCATCCGCTGTGGAACAATTGCTGGACGGGCAACGCGGACAAATGGTCGGCTTGGTACAGGATCGTGTGGCTATCACCCAATACCAGGAAGCGGTCAGCCAGCGGAGACCGATTGATCAAGACCTCTACCGGTTAAGCCGGACCTTGGGCCTCTGATGAAATCTTTTTGGACTCTCCGTCTGCAATTGGTCCTGTTGATTGCCATCCTATTGGGGGTGATG
>JBGOWQ010000011.1:0-12828 GCA_041478715.1 Thermodesulfobiota bacterium
GAAGGGAATTGGTTTCGATTCCATCTTGACCGATCTGTAGCAAGGGGCGAAGAAAAGGATTATTTTTCAGTTCAAAGCGAACGAAATCCCGATAGAATGAATCTATTCAACGATAGAGAGTTTCAGAATGAATTGGAAACAGTGGTCCGGGCTGCGCAAGCCGGAGACCGGGATTCATTTCTGAAAGCATTCGAAGGTGTGCAGCAAGCCCTCTATCGAACCGCTTGTGTGATTATGGAAAACCAACAGGACGCCTACGACGCAACGCAAGAAACGGCACTGATTGCCTACCGTTGCGTGCCGCGTCTCCGCCAGCCCTGTTATTTCAAGACATGGATCACCCGAATCATGATCAACAAGTGCCGCGCGATGTTGCGTGAGCGTAAGAAGGTGGTCCTGCAGGCGGACATGAATACCTGGAAGGTTTCCCTCCAGGAACGGAGCGCCGACGAATTGGGCGTGCTGGAAGCGGTGAACAACCTGAGCTTCCCCTACCGAACCGTCGTCGTCCTGCGCTATTTGGAGGGATACAGCCAGAAGGAGATTGCACGGATTTTGAATCTGCCTTTGGGAACAGTGAAATCGCGGATCAACGGAGCGTTGAAGAAACTGCGCGAACAACTACGCCTGCAAGGCGTTTTCGAGTACCGCGAGGGAGGTGAGTTTCTTGGATTGTAAGAACGCGCGCCGGCAGTTCGATCCATTTCTGCTGGATGAGCTTGAAAACGAGCGGAAAACGGAGCTGGAATCACACCTAGAGAAATGCACTTCCTGCCAACAGCAATGGCAAGAGTTTCAACAATTCATCTCGCTGGTAAAAGGGAGTCTCCGCACGGTTGCTCCCCCCCAAGCGATGGCTCCCGTTTCACTCACCACAGTTTCCCGGCCAAGGAATCGTATGATTCGCGTGGCGGCGATGGCGACTGCCGGCGTCCTGCTATTGGTCTTTGCCGCCCTCCCCTTGCGGCTGACACCGATGCCGGGACCGCTGCAAGCTTCATCCGGCATCCCATCCCGCTCTGTGGTATCATTACCCAGCAGTCAATCGGTCTCCCCGGTGCAAACCCAGGGGAGCTGGTATGTTGCCTTTCATTAATCCGATAAGGAGGTGATGAGGAAAAACGCAGTTGGAGGGTTCTTGAGTAGTAGATGTAAGGTAACTCAAAACAAGGAGGATTGAGAATGAAGAAGTTTATTGTAGCGAGCGTTGCGGCTATAATGCTCCTGACCTTGGCTTTTGTGCCAAACGTCGGGGCTGCCCAGCTCTCCGACATTGCCGGTAATCCATTCGAGAAACAGATCACCAAGCTGGTCGAAAACGGTGTAATTGCCGGTTTCCCGGATGGCACCTTTAAGCCGGACCAAGAAGTCACTCGTGCCCAGTTCGCCAAGCTGGTTGCCGTGGCCTTCGCCTTGCCGACCACGGGCGTCACGGTTTCCACCTTCTCTGACGTCTACGCCGACCACTGGGCGCTCGGCTTCATCGAAGCGGCCGTGGCCAAGGGCTGGATCAAGGGATACCCGGACGGCACCTTCGGTCCGGAAAAGAACATCACCCGCGAAGAGATGGCGACCTTGATGGTCCGCGTTCTCGGCCGCGAGCAGGAAGGCACCAAGTACACGGAAGCCTTCGTTATGGCTAACGACTGTGCCAAGGTTTCCGATTGGGCCTTCGGCGCCGTGACTTTGGCCTACCACTTCGACATCCAGGTCCTGACTTATCATTCTGGTCGGATGATCGATCCCCAGACTCCCGCTACCCGTGCGGAAACCGCCAACGCGGTCTACATGGGCATGAAACCCCCAGCGCAAGGCGGACAACTGATCGTCGGCATGGCGCAGGAACCATCCAAGATGTATCCCTACCAAAACAATATGGCCGCCAAGTCCCAAATCCTGAACTGCACCCTCGACGGCTGGATCGGTGTCGCTCCTGAGGGCACCGGCGTCACCCAGAAGGGCGTCTATTATCCGATCTTCGCCCAGGAAGTCCCCTCGGTAGAAAACGGACTGGTCAAGTTCAACGAGGACGGCTCGATGGACATGACCTGGCACCTGCGCAAGACCCCGGTCTACTGGTCGGATGGTGTGCAGGTCACGCTCGACGACAGCATTTTTAGCCACGAAGTGTTGCTCAACAATGCGATTCCGGCGGACTCCCGCGATCCGGAAGATGTAGTGACCTTGATCGAGAAGCTCGACGAAAACACGTTGCACGTGGTCTACAGTTCAGAAAAATCTGCCGCCCTCTACGGCCCGGCCTTCTCTTTGGCTAAGCACAAATACGGCGACTTGGTTGCCAGCAACCCCGAGGGTTTCTTCCGCTCCGACGTCAACCAATATCCCTTGGGCCACGGCGCCTACAAGATTGAGTCCTGGACCGTGGGATCCTCCATGACGCTGACTGCCCGTGACGACTACCACTTCGGGCCGCCCAACCTCAAGGCTATCGTGTGGTTGTTCATCCCCGACGCTTCCACCATCTACGCCCGCGTCGCCTCCGGCGATCTGGACCTGACTATCCCCGGCATCGGCGTGGCCACCACCACCGCCATCGACAACTTGAACAGCGTTGACGGCGTCGTTTACGAGATTCACCCCTCGACCTACGTCGAGCACATGGAGTTCAACATCTTAAACTACGACCGGGTGTCTCACCCGATCTTCTCCGACGCCAACGTGCGCAAGGCCCTTTCCTTTGCCGTAAACCGTGAGCAAGCCTCCACCGAGCTTTACAAGGGCTACGAACCACCGGCGTACTCCATGATCCCCCCCGCCGTAGCGGTTTGCTTCGCCACTAAGGAAGAGATCGGCCTCGATCTGATCCCCACCTACGATCCGGCCAAAGCAGCAGCTCTGTTGGATCAGGCCGGCTGGATGCTCGCATCCGATGGTTGGCGCTACAAAGACGGCAAGAAGCTGGAATTCCAGCTCTCCACCACCAACCGCACCGACCGCCAGCAGATGTGCGCCATTTGGCAGAAGAACTTTGCCGACATCGGCGTCCAATGCAACCTGGACTTCAAGCCGGGCGCGTCCTTCTTCACCGACACCTGGGCGGGCATGAAGCGCGGCTACCCCGACATGGTCGAATTTGCCTGGGGTTCCACCGATCCCCGCTACCCGGTGACTGACGTCTTACGCGGTGACCGCGTGGCCTTCCCCGAGAGCCCGCAGGGGCAGAACTACGCCGGTTGGCAGAATGCTGACTACGACAAGCAGGCCCAGATCATCCAGGATAGCTTCGACGTGGCCAAGGCCAAGGAAGCCGCCATCAAGTCCCAGCAGATCCTATTGACAGACATGCCGGTGATCCCGTTGCTGTTCACTGCCGATGCGGCTCTGTACAAAGTTGCCATCCAGGGCATCAAGGACCCCAACTGGTCCTCCATCACCTGGAATGTGGGCGAATGGTACTGGGAGTACTAGAGATCGTTTAGCACTTCCTGCGCTTTTGCGCGGTAGCCCCGTACGGGGCTACCGCGATTTAAAGAAAGGAGAAAACGGAACAGGATGTTCACATTTATAATCCGGCGATTTCTGCAGATGATCCCGATCCTGATCCTGATCTCAATCCTGGCATTCCTGCTGCTGCGTCTTTCGGGTCCCGATCCGGCGGAATACATGATCATGTCGAACCCACGCATCAAACCAGAAGACATCTTGCGCGAAAAACAGCGGTTGGGGCTGGTGGATGCCAGCGGCAAGCCGGTGCCGTTGTTCATCCAATACTTCTACTGGGCGAAGGGGATCCTACAAGGGGAGTGGGGTTGGTCGCGGATTTGGCCCAACGTGACGGCCTTCCAAGCGATCATGCTGTTCTTGCCTAACTCCCTGATCCTGATGGGGCTGGCACTTTTAATCGCGATCCTGGTAGCCGTGCCGATCGGCATTTATTCGGCCTTAAAGCAATACTCTGCCTTCGATTATATCTTCACGACCGGTACCTTCCTGGGGATGTCCCTGCCCACTTTCTGGCTGGCGCTGATGAGTATCATCGTATTTCATCTACTTCCCGCGCGATTGTTCGGTGCGCCCTGGTTTCCGGCCGGAGACCTAGCTTCATTCGGCAAACCCTATGCCGGCGTTTGGTGGGACCGACTTTGGCATCTCGCCCTACCCGTGATGGTATTGAGCATCTATAGCATGGCTGGATGGACCCGCTACATGCGCAGCTCGATGCTGGAAGTGATCCGGGCGGATTACGTCCGCACAGCCCGTGCCAAGGGAGTTCCGGAACGCCGGGTGATCTACAAGCATGCCCTGCGCAATGCACTGATCCCGATGGTCACGATCCTGACCCTTTCTATCCCAGGATTGTTTGGCGGGGCGCTGATCACGGAAACGGTCTTTGCCTATCCCGGCGTGGGGCGGATGCTCTACCAGGCAGTGCTCGGCAAGGACTACGCGGTGGCCATGGCCGATATTTTGTTCCTGGCCCTGCTGACGGTACTCTTCAACCTGATGGCGGACGTGCTCTACGCGGTGGTAGACCCACGCATCCGCTACAATTAGGGGGCAATCCATGGCATTGGATACAGCAGTTGAATTAGCACCTTCCTTCTCTTACTGGCAGATGGTTTGGACCCGCTTCCGTAAGCACAAGCTGGCGATGTTCGGTGGGAGCGTGATCATCGTCATGATCCTGCTCTGCTTCGTCGCAGCACCGATCATCACCGCCACCACCGGTTACCATTACACCAGCATGGACCTACCGAACCGCTATGCCCTCCCCTCCGGCGCCCACTGGTTTGGCACCGATGACATGGGGCGGGATGTCCTCACTATGATCTTCTATGGTGGCCAGGTCTCGATCGAAGTCGGGCTGATCTCGGCCTTGGCTGCGGTTCTGATTGGTGCGTTGGTGGGGGTGATGTCCGGCTATTTTGGCGGCTGGGTCGACGAAGCGCTGATGCGTTTTACCGATGTGATGATGTCGCTGCCCTACCTGCCGCTCTATCTGGTTTTAGCGATGGCCTTCGGCCCCGGCTTCTGGACCTTGATTGGCATCTTCGTGGGATTCGGCTGGATGGGGGACGCAAGACTGGTGCGGGGCGTGGTGCTCTCGCTGAAGAACATGGAGTTCGTCGAGGCAGCGAAGGCGATCGGCGCCTCACCATGGCGGATCATGCTGAAGCACTTGTTGATCAATTCGATGGCGGTGATCATCGTTTCCACCACCCTGCTGATCGGCGGCAACATCGTGGGCGAGGCCGCCCTCAGTTTCCTCGGCCTGGGGATCCAACCGCCGCAGCCATCCTGGGGAAACGTCCTGCAAACCGCGTCGGGGTACATTTTCGCCCCCGGCAATGGCCCCTGGCTGATCTTCTACCCGGGCTTCTTCCTCTTCCTGACCGTGCTATCTTTCAACTTCATGGGGGACGGCCTGCGTGATGCGCTTGACCCCAGGCTGAAAGGATATCGATAGCGTCCGTCGAAGATCATGATGATGGCATTCTATCCATGAGGTGAATCGTGTGAACGAGCAAGTATTGCTGGAAATAAATAATCTGAAGACGTACTTCTATACGGACGAAGGAGTGGTACCGGCCGTTGATGATGTCAGTTATCGGATCTTATCCGGCGAGACCATGGGTTTAGTGGGAGAATCCGCTTGCGGAAAGAGCGTCACCTCACTTTCCATCATGCAATTGATCCAGATCCCTCCCGGCAAGATCGTCTCCGGTGAGATTCTCTTCAAGGGCGAGAATCTGTTGAAGAAAACAGCCAATGAGATGCGTAAAATCCGCGGCGCGGAGATATCGATGATCTTCCAGGAGCCGATGACATCGCTCAACCCCGTCTTCACGGTGGGGAACCAGATCAGCGAAGCGATCATGCTCCACCAAGGGGTTTCCCAGCGGGAGGCGGACAAGAAGACGGTGGAAATGCTGGAACTGGTCGGTATCCCCTCTCCCGAGAGGCGAGTGAAAGAGTACCCCCACCAGATGTCCGGCGGTATGCGCCAACGGGTGATGATTGCGATGGCTCTCTCCTGCAATCCGGATCTGCTGATTGCCGATGAGCCCACCACCGCACTGGATGTGACGATCCAAGCTCAAATCCTGGAGTTGATGAAATCGCTAAAGGAAAAACTGGGCATGGCCATCTTGTTGGTCACGCACAATCTGGCCGTGGTTGCGGAGATGGCGGATCACATCGCGGTGATGTATGCCGGCAAGATCGTGGAATACTCCATCTCGCGCGAAGTCTTCAAGAACCCACGTCATCCCTATACCGGCGGTTTATTGATCTCGATCCCCCGGTTGGATATACCTCGCACGGCTGAACCTCTGCCTACGATTCCGGGTGTAGTACCCAGCCCTTACAACATGCCAAAAGGGTGTCCCTTCCATCCCCGCTGCGCCTACGCCAAGGAAAACTGCGTGCTGGAGCTGCCCCCGCTGGAAGAGCTCACTCCGGGCCATCTGGTGCGTTGCTTCTATCCTTTGCCGCTGGGAGGAGTCTTCTAATGGAACTCAATGCAGACACCAACACCGATTTGCTGATCAATGTCATCGACCTGGTGAAACACTTTCCCATTATCCGCGGGATCATCGGCCGCAAGGTGGGTGCGGTGAAAGCGGTGGACGGGATCTCGTTTGAGATTCCGCGCGGCCGAACCCTCGGCCTGGTGGGAGAATCCGGTTCGGGAAAAACCACCGTCGGCCGGACCATCCTGCGCCTGATGGAACCCACCAAGGGTAAGGCGCTGTTTGAGGGGAAGGATGTCTTCAAGATGCGTCCCTCCGAACTGCGCTTATTGCGGCGGGACATGCAGATCATCTTCCAGGATCCTTTCGGTTCCCTCAATCCGCGCTTTCCGGTGGGAGACATCATTGGTGAGCCGCTACTGGTGCATCATTTGGGCAACCGCAAAGTGCGGCAAAATCGAGTGAGCGAGTTGATGGAAGTGGTGGGTTTGCGGCCGGAATACCTGAGACGCTATCCGCACGAATTCTCCGGCGGCCAGCGACAGCGAATCGGTATTGCCCGCGCATTGGCCATGAACCCGAAGTTCATTGTGGCGGATGAACCTGTTTCCGCGCTTGATGTTTCTATTCAATCCCAGGTGATCAACCTGCTGCAGGAATTGCAGGAGAAGTTTAATCTGACCTATCTTTTCATCGCTCATGACCTGGCCGTGGTACGGCACGTTTCGGACCGGGTGGCTGTGATGTATTTGGGTAAAATGATGGAAACTGCCGACAATAAGGATCTGTTCAACAATCCGCTCCACCCTTATACCCAAGCCTTGCTTTCCGCGGTGCCGGTTCCCGATCCCGATGTCAAGAAGCAAAGGATTATCCTGCAGGGCGATATCCCTTCTCCCATCAATCCACCCACAGGGTGCGTCTTCCATACCCGTTGCCGCTATCGCTTTGAACCCTGTGACAAGGAGAAACCGGAAGGAATCGATGTGGGGAACAACCATCGGGTCTGGTGCTACCTGGTCGCCAAGCAATGAAGTTGACTCCTCTGGATATCGCCCGGCGCGATTTCGGCTTGGCATTACGGGGCTATCACAGGGGAGAAGTGGACGAGTTTCTGGCCAATCTGCAAGAGGAATTCGAAAGGATTTATAAAGAAAACAATAGCCTGCGGGAGGAAGTCGTAACTCTTTCGCAGCAGATTGATCGATACCACGCTATGTAGGATCTCCTAAAGAGCTCGATCCTGCTGGCGCAGAAGGCGGCGGAAGACGTCCGAGCCAATACGCAGAAAGAGGCGGAGCTCATCCTGGGCCAAGCCCGTCTGGACAGACAGAAGAACATGGAAGAAGCGAACCGTGAATTGGAGCAAATCCGGTCCTTGTCGCTGCGGGTTCGGATTGAAATGCAATCCTTTCTCCAGCTATACCAGGATCTGCTGACGAAATTCGATAGAGCGGGTGGAAGCGAAGCTTCTTAAGGTGCACGTTCACCCCCAGTCCAAAACGAGCCGGGTCCAGGCAACGGGGACCGACTCGTTTTCGGTTTGGGTGAAAGCCGTTGCCGAGCGAGGTCAGGCCAATGAGGAATGTCTGCGACAACTGGGCGGTTACCTCCACTGCTCACCGAAGCAACTTCGGATCATCAAAGGAGCTCACATTTCCCACAAGATAGTCGCCTGGACGCCGGAGAAGGGACCATAGGAGAATGAACGAATGAAGAAGACGATTATTGTTCTACTAATACTTGCAGTCTGTCTGGCCGTTCCCCTGCTTGCCTCTTGCCGGTCTGCAGGCAATGAAAGCCCGGAAGCTGCCATCCAAAACTGGATGGATACTTGGGTAAAAATGGATTTGGAAACATTGCTCCAGTTGACCTCCGCCACCTTCCAAGCTGACTCCGCCAGCGTCTTTTTCTATCAAACGGAATACAGCCACTATACCAAGCTCTCCTATAGCAATCTCCAGGTAGCGGTGATCGATACCAAGCCGGACAAGGTGGTAGTGGAAGCACGGTTCAATTACGAGCTGGAATCATTCAGTTCCACTCCGAATATCGCCGGAACGGTGACGCGCGGCGCGGCCCGTCATGTCTATACTTTAGTCAACGTGGATGGCCGGTGGATGGTGGATCGTATCGAGCGTAATCCGGGTTAAGCGTGCGGTTACTCTTAAGCAATGACGATGGGATCGACTCTCCCGGCCTGCTGATTTTGGCGCAAGCGATGGCAGAGCTGGGGGAGGTGTTCGTCGTGGCTCCAGAGAAAGAGCGAAGCGGGGGAGGACACGCCATTACCATGCACAAACCCTTGCGGGCACGCCCTGTGCTGCAACAATCCGGCATCCATTTCTGGGAAACCAGCGGAACCCCCGCGGATTGTATCGTAATTGCCGTTTTCGATCTTCTACCCCATCCGCCGGACCTGGTGATTTCCGGCATCAATCTAGGCCCCAACCTGGGAGAAGATTTGACCTATTCCGGGACGGTTTCTGCCACCATGGAAGCGTACCTCTGCGACTTGCCTGCTTTTTCGGTCTCGATCGATTCGTTCGAAAACCCGCAATGGGTTGTGGCAGCAGAGGTCTCCAAGTGTTTGGCCGGCTTGATTCCGTTGGGGCACCCGCTGCTGCTGAATGTGAATGTACCCAATCGACCCTGGAGCGAGATCCAGGGCGTGCAGATTACCCGACTGGGACGCCGTCGCTATCGTGATCGCCTGACCAAACGGTGCGATCCATTCGGCCGATCCTACTATTGGATTGCGGGAGAACCGGAAGAAGCCAGCTTGGTAACGAGTACCGATAGCTATGCCGTACACCATGGCTATATCTCCATCACTCCGATTTCGTTGGATCTGACGGACTACGGCAGCGCAACCGGCTTGGAACCGATCCGGGCGAAACTGGAACGGTCGCTTAAACCGTGATCTTTCCGCTCGTGCTCTTATGCAGCATTACCGCCGACCAGTTGGTTAAAACGCTATTGATATCTTTCCTCCCCTTGAACCAACCGCAGGCCTTGATCGGCCACTTCCTCTACCTGACCCTGACCTGGAATACGGGAGCAGCCTTTAGCTTTTTGCCACAGGCCGCCACATTCTTCCTCGTTTTCAATTTACTGGCGATTGCCGTGCCGTTCGCCTGGTATAAAACATTGATCCTCCAACGCCCTCTCTTTCAGATCGCTTGCGGATTGATTACCGGCGGAGCCCTTGGCAACGTGCTGGATCGCCTGCAATACGGCAAGGTGGTCGATTTCCTTGACGTCCGTTTCTGGCCCGTATTCAATCTGGCAGACAGTTGCATTTTTATCGGAGCCTTCCTTTTTGCCGTGGTCCTGCTTTTCGGAAGTCGCAAACCATGCCCGAGCTAGTGTTGCGGATCCCGCTGGAAGAAAAAGGCTATCGTGCAGACCAAGCCCTGGCGCGCGTATCGGGTTACAGCCGGCAAAAGATACAAGCCTGGATGCACGAGAGGCGTTGTACGATCCAAAACCGTGTTCTGGCTCCTGCGGACCGCTTGCTGGGGGGGGAAGAAGTGAGACTGGATCTGCCGGAGGAAAGGGAACCAGGATTGACCGCAGAGCAGTATCCTTTGATTGTCCTCTTTCAGGATCAAGACATTTTAGTCCTGGATAAGCCACGAGGAATGGTCGTGCATCCGGGAGCCGGACGGGATCACGGCACCCTGGTGAATTTTTTGGTGGCCATGACCCCACTCTCCGCCGTCGGCGGACCCCAACGGCCAGGGATCGTGCATCGCCTGGATAAAGATACCAGCGGATTGATGGTGATCGCCAAGACCACCCGGGCTCATCTGTCCTTGTTGGAGCAATTCCGGTCACGTCAGGTAAGAAAGGTCTACCTGGCTTTGGTGGAAGGGCGGGTGGTGGAAGACGAAGGACGAATTGAAGTGCCGCTGCGGCTGGAGCATGCAACCAAACGGGTGATAGCGCACCCGGGAGGGAAGGAGGCCATCACGGAGTTCCTTGTATTGCGCCGTTTTCGGGCTCATTCCCTGGTGGAATGCCGGCTCTTGACGGGGCGAACACACCAACTGCGAGTGCATTGGGCGTATATTGGCCATCCGATCCTGGGCGATCTGCTGTACGGCAAAAACACCAAGGAGTTCCCTGTTGGCCAATTGCTGCACGCGTATCGTCTGTGTTTTCACCAGCCGGTCACGGGAGAGTTACTGGAATTTCAATCCTGTTTGCCCACAGATTTTTTGCTGGCATTGCGCCGGGTAGAGTTTGACATCCCCGCCGTGGCGAACCAATAATCGGAAATGCGAGCACACCCCAGAAAGGAAACGCCTTGGAGATTCGGCTGATCAACATCGGATACGGCAATATTGTGGCGGGCAATCGAGTGGTAGCGATCCTGGCTCCTGATTCCGCTCCGATCAAGCGGATTGTGATTGAAGCCCGGGCCGCAAAGAAACTGATCGACGCCACCTACGGGCGTCGTACGCGAGCCGTGATCATTACGGATTCGGATTACGTGATCCTCTCTCCCGTACAACCGGAAACCATGGCCGCTCGCTTCGAAGCCGAGGAAGAAGAGATCCGCTCCTCGCATTGATGCAATTGCGGACACGTCCCCTAATCGTCGTTGTATCGGGACCTTCTGGCGTAGGGAAGGGAACGGTGGTGCGGAAACTGGTTCAAGCAGACCCGATGATGCTGCTATCCGTTTCCGTTACCACCAGGGCTTCCCGTCCGCAAGAGATCGACGGAGTGGATTACCACTTCATTTCACTGGACTGTTTTCAGTCGATGCGGCAAGGAAATGAATTGGTAGAGTGGGCGGAAGTGTATCGAGCAGGGGGAATGGCCGGAGAATTCTATGGCACGCCTCTGCAGCCGCTAGAAGAAGCGTTGGCCGGGGGCAGGGATGTGATCCTCGAGATCGAAGTGCAAGGAGCGATGCAGATAAAACAATGGGCTCAGGACCCGGTTCTGGTTTTCATCCTGCCTCCCTCATGGGAAGAGCTGGAACGGCGATTAACGCAACGTAATACGGAGTGCCCGCAGAAGGTACAGCGAAGACTGGAAACAGCGCAAGTTGAATTCCGTCACCTTTTGGACTATGATTACTTTCTTGTTAACGATACGATCGAGCAGACCATCGTCGAATTGAAAGCGATTGTAGAGGCGGAAAGGCATCGAGTTCGCCGGATTGCCTCGTAGCCACAAGAAAGGATGAATCATGATAAGTCCATCGCTAGAAGTGATGTTGAAGGATATGTCGAACAACAAGTACAAATTGGTGGTCATCGCCGCCAAATTGGCGCACAGGTTGGCAAAGGAAGAGGATCTAAAGATTGCCAAACCCCTTTCAGAAGCCTTTCGCAGAATCGGGAAGGGAGAAGTGGTGATCGAAGAACCCTAAACGCGTGAATTCGTTTCCCTTTCAATACCTAATCGCAGTCGATACCCCTCTTCCTGCCGGAGAGGGTTTTTTATCCTACGGTTCCCAGCAGCCCCTGCAAATTGGGGAAAAGGTTAAAATTCCGATCGGACGGCAGGATCGGATCGTCCAAGGATATGTACTCGGTCCCAGCTCCTTTACGGAGCAGCTGAAACCGGTATTGGAAAGAGAAGAAGGAAGTTGGTTTTCCGCGCAACAGGCCGCTCTATTGTGTTGGGTCTGGCAGAATTGGTTCAGTTCGGCTCGCTCGCTATTGCGATGTGTGATTCCGGGTGCGGCGAAGCAGTATCGCCAATGGGTCCGACTGCGGGATCATCCCCAAGCCTGGCCGGCACTCCTGGAAGGGCGAAAAAAGCAGAAAGGCTACCATGAACTGCTCTCTTTCCTGGTCGAACGGGGCGGTGCGGCTGCATGGATCGATCTACCGCAAAAGAGCCTGGTGGGAAAGGCGCAAAAGGCAGGTTGGTTGGAGGTTAGCCAGAAGTGGGTGGAACAGCCAATATCCCCGATGCAGACAACGGCAGCCTTTCTCTGTTGGCAATCCTGGCAGGATCAATTGGCGCTACTGACCGAGGAATTACAGCGGATCAAGTCCGGTGGACAGCAATGCCTGATCCTGATTCCGGAAGCTTCTTTGGCTCCTCCGCTTTTGGAATCCCTCGCTCGTACGGTTCCTGTAATGCGTTATTTGGGAGAGACTCGAATCCAGGAGCGGGAGCGGGTGTTCCAAGCCGCTCAATCGGAGCAGAACCTAGTGGTTTTGGGAACCTGGATCGGCTTGTTTTTGCCATTTCGAAACCTGGGATCGATCCATGTTCTACACGAAGATAGCAGCGCCTATACGATCGAAGATTTGGTCCAATTGCAGGCGGTTTCTGTCGCTCGGAAACTGGCTGAGCTTTCTGGGGCGCGGTTGGGACTGTATTCGCGCTCTCCCTCGTTGGAATCCTATCGGGCGACTTATGA
>JBGOWQ010000137.1:0-4407 GCA_041478715.1 Thermodesulfobiota bacterium
ATAGACATAATTTGTACCCATATAGGTGGGGGGAAGATTCAGGTTAGAACCCTGTTGGCTGTTGATATTTGTTAACAAGGCGCTGATGGTTTCCCAAGGCGCAGAAAAGACATAATAACCCGGGATTTTTTTATTGATGATACCGGATACCAGCGCATCGTTTTTGCCTCCAGTGTTGTTGAAATCCAGCCCCTGGCAATCGGGGCAGTATGTAGTCGGCACAGCAACTCCGTTGGGCACTGACCCTGGAGCATACGCTGCATTGATCGGGTAGCTGTAGGCAGTATAGGTGGACCCCGTAGTATCAACGGGTAGAGTGATCTGGTTGAGAAGGGCAAACTGCTGAATGAACCCGATTGCTGTCATGTCAGGGTAATTGTTCGCGGTTTGCAAATGTGTCATCGGTTCGAGCGCGTAAATGCGGTTTACGTTCTTCATCCCCAGTACCTGCTTTTTCAGGTACGTGGCCATGAGGAGCGAGCGCTGTAAACCCTGATTGGTGAGGTTTGCCGTGCTTGGATTGATGTCACCGGGCGCGTTGTAAGCCAAATCCGGGCTTACCACGAAGATCAGATTGAGGTTGTCGGCGCTCAGCGGAGCGGTTGCATTAGGACTGGAACCGCATCCTGCCAGCAGCGTCAGGACAACCACCAGGAACAGTGACAGTACAACGGAAATTCGATTCCTATTCATAATCCCCCTTGTATGTGAACATCAATAGGAGTTCACCCCGTCGATCAACTCTTGTTGCCCCATTTTTCCAATGCCGTTCCAGAAAATCGGCCAGTTCGTGTCGGTAATCGAATTATAGTGCGTATCGGTAGTGGAATTTGGTGAATTGTGACCAGAGTAATAGTAACCTCTGTAAAGATTCTGTTTCCCCGCATTTGTGACGAGAGCTGGAAAAAGTTGTGCCAAAGAATCATCCAAAAGGCCTGGCAGGGAATACGCGGCCGAAAAAGTGTAATAGCGATTAAACTGTTTCGGTGCCGGCATTGCAGCCAGGTCATAGTTCAGGGCACTGTAATCGGTTGGTTTGAAATCGGTTGGTCCGAATGCACCGTTAGCGAAGGTATAGACCTTAAAGGCAGGGTTATTGCCAAAGTACGGACTGATGGCGGGAGTGATTTCCAGAACATCCGAAGATGACGGGATCCGGTATTCGTCCATATGCGTATGCCCGGCAAGCATCCAACGGATCATGCCCGCATATTTCGCCAGGATTTGCAGGAAACTGGCCTGATAATCCGGCTTCCACATCAGCGTGGCCGTTGTTGTGTTGATGTGACCGTCGCTGTCAACATGTGCGACAGTGGTACCGATATCCGCGCCGGGAGGTGCATGCATCAAGAGCCACACCGTTTTTCCTTCGGCTTTGGCGGAAGCGAGTTTTGCATCCAGCCAGGCGAGTTCAGCGTTTACCATACTATCATTATCCCCTGGGACACCAGGCGAAAAAACGATGGTATTGAGTCCGATCACCATCAAATTCATTCCGGGCGGCTCCGCCGAATAGTATCCTCCGCGGTTGAAGGTGGCAAGGAATTCCTGATGATCTACTGTGCTATTTAGGAATTTCGTGTAAAAAAGTTCCGCTGTGTCGGGAAGAAAAGTGCTGTCCTGGCTAAAACTGCTATCCGGACTGGTCGGCCCATAGCCTGAGTAGGAATCGCTATTTCCCACCGCGAACATGACGGGAATGCTTCCGAAAGACGCTCTCATCTGCCCCGAAACAAAGGCAACCGTCTTGTCGGTAAAGGCCTTCATGGCTGCAACGTCTGCGAGGTTTCGAGGGATTGTGGTCCCGTTAGTGTAGGTATAGAAATATTGCGGGATGCCATGCCCAAGAATGTCGCCGGTATAGATCACTAGCGGACTCGATTCCAAGTTCTGTTTTATGCTGGAGAGGGCAACCTCTAGCGAGGGGTAGTTGGTATCGCTACCCCATGTCGAAGGTGCAGTGACGCTCGATGTCTTGAAAACACTCGCCCACTCGCCGGCATCCGCAGAGACAAGCGCCGGGAAAAGAGCCGGGTCATAAAATGGATTGAAATGAACATCCGAGAAAACAACCACGGGGAAGTTGTTGGTAATAGACGTAGTGGTTCCGCCGCTTGAACATCCGGTTAGCGAGAAGATCAGCGCGACGACGAGAAGAAAGACGAAACAGAACTGTTTGAACCCATGAGATGGTTTCACAAAACCTCTTTTCCGCTCAGTTGATCAGGGTTTGTTTTTGATGGAGGGAACTACCGGGGACTATTGCTGCCTGTCAAGGCATATTATACCACGACAGCAGGGGCTAGCACTGCGGTTGGGGAAAAGGCTTTTACGCTGGAGGATGCTGCGAGCTAGCCCATGACGCCTTGCCACCCCTCCGGCTCCGACGTCCGCCAGACCGTTCCGATGTGTATCAGGCGTTCCGGCCGGGTGAGTCTATTGTACCCCGATCAATCCTCAAACTGGTGAAACGATCTGCGAGCGAAACAGCTCTTCGGCGAGAATAGACCCGTCGGTCGGCTTCGGTTTTGTTGGCTCCGGCTGAATTGATCGTTAATCATAAAGGAAAGTGCTAAAACTAAAGACTTAACCCCATATTTTCACATAACAGTCAAATTCAGTGGTGTAGTATAGCGGAGTCCACCACATCGTCTTGTTAACTGTTTTCGTTACTTTCAAGTTTCTTGTCTCTTCTAATTATTGAGAAAACGGAAAAGACCAGAATTAATGTAGTTAAACACAATATGCCAAATATTGATAAGGTCGGCGCTAGAATTGGGCTTTGCTTGATAACTAAATGCAATGTACTGTTTTTCTGGACATTGTAATCTGATAATGTGCGCCCATCTTCCAATACTTTTCCTCCAAAATACAATATCTGTTGATCCGGCGGAATCCCCTCCTTGTCTTGTATTTTCGCTTTCACATTTTCAATGGAGTCACTTGCTTCAACCTCCAATGTTATGGTTTTTCCGGAATCAAACTCTATAGATATTTGCATGCCATAAACAGCTTGTACGTTAAATCCGATAAATATAACAAGTAACAAGGCGAAGATTTTAATGACTCTAATCACATTATCTCCCTTCTCTTTGACAAGCTGTGTAAGCTCATTGAAAGTTGAAAACCTAGCAGCCGGAACTCGGACTTCTGGGTCGTGGCATCGATCTTACCCAACCTGCTCACGGTTCTCTGGTCACCCCAATCATAGCGCAACTCAGCTTCCATAGACCACCTCTCAAGCCTGCTCCCGTCTCCAGCGGAAATGGCGGGACTCCCCGTATTGGACTAGCAGGTGACATGGTGACAGGAGCACCTTGGTCGAAAGATACTTCCGGTTCTTGGCTCAACACCGGCAGGGCCAGAACGAGCAGGCTCGACACCGCAACGCCTAGAACCCTCCGCCGCCTGGCAGAGCTCTTGACTGATGCGTGTCCTCCCCCCAGTCGCCATGGTCAGCCAGGAGATCTTGGATCATCCCAATATCTCTGGGGTTCAACGACCGGCCTTGGATCACCATGTTCTCTTCCAAGTGCAGACGCTGCCGCATGAGTGGAAAAGAGTCCAGTGGTAAACGGACCCTTTTTCTCTTTATCTCTTTATTCTTTTTCTTTGGCTTGCCGGCAGGAAGGAAGGGCTAACCTTACTCTGCGAATGGAGCTATGCTAGGTTAGGATGGCTAGCTGAGTAGTTACCTCTTGGACAAGAGAGGCGGCGGCAGGATAACATCCGAGGCTCGAAGGAGGAAGTCATGAAGTCATTCCGAATCGTGAAGGGCCATTTCAACATCGTCGCTCTGACGTTGCTGATTGTTGTTGTCGCGATGCTGGGCGGTTGCGGCAGCAGCAAGTCGGTGCAAACGGATGGAACGATTGAAACGCTTCGTTCGGTGCAAACGGATGGAACGGTTGAAACGCTTCGTTTCGTCTTCTTGGCGGACAGCCGCGGTGCCGCGCTTGACGATCCGGTCAACACCCCGGTGTTGACCGCCATCATCGGCCAAATCGCCGCGTTGTCTCCCAAGCCGTCCTTTGTGATATTCGGCGGTGACATGTCCTACAGGGGCTATATCGGGTCCTCCTACACGTTCCAGGCATGGAAAGACTTGTTCGCGCCCCTGACCGGCAGTGGAGTAGCCTTGTACACGGCCGTCGGCAATCATGAGCTGTATCACGAGCACTCCGACCTCGGTTTCATGCTCAACAACCAGCAGGAGTTCCAGAGTGTGTTTTCGGAGAACCCCGCCAACGGGCCGGCCGGCTACGAGCACCTGGTCTATTCCTTCACCTCTCCAGGCGGCGGCTCCTTTTTCGCGGTATTGGATCCCTACTACTTGACCAGCAACGTCATCCCCACGACCTTGGGGGGCAACATCGATCCCACCCAAATGTCATGGCTAACAGCGCA
>JBGOWQ010000029.1:0-9496 GCA_041478715.1 Thermodesulfobiota bacterium
AAAGACCCGACTGACCTCCACCAGTCCGTGCCCGTATCCATCGGCCTTCACAACCGCCATCAATTCACATGCCGGACCGATTCTGCGGCGCACCTCCCGTACGTTATGCGCAATGGCGTGTAAGTCAACGATGGCTCGTGTAGCTCTTTCGATCAATAGCGTTCCCTTCTTCGGTCAGATTCCTGGGCGATTTTCGCCCATGCGGCCGGGCCTGTCAAAATAGAACCTTTAATTCGGACGGCGCGCAGCCCTTGTTTATTCGCATCGGTTGGCTTTAGTATAGGGGAACCACGAGGGATCGGATTCGAGGAAGGATCAGCCGTGGACTCGCACGACGGTTCTTGGAGGCCGGATGCTGCTATTGCTTTTTCTAGTGATCCTGATCGCAGTAAGCTGGGTCTATTGGCTTGTTGTCTGTGGCACAGCCATTCATTTTTTCGAACAAAAAGATCCTCCACCGGGGGCATTCCTTCCTGCCGTCTCCCTCTTGAAACCCGTGAAGGGATTGGATGACGGCGCCTACGAGAATTTCGTCTCCTTTGTAGAGCAGGACTATCCCGATTTTGAAATCCTTTTCGGCGTGATGGACGAGCTCGATCCGGTGATCCCGGTGATCGCTCGGTTGCAGCGAAACTACCCGGAGAAGCGGATCTCTTATTACATCGCCCCGCCACTGGGGTCCAACCGAAAGGCCGCGATTCTTCATTTTTTAACACAAGAAGCTCGGCATTCCATCCTCGTCTTAAGCGATTCGGACATTCGCGTCGGTCCCGATTTTTTGCAGAGAGCCGTGGCTACCTTGGCGAACAAACGAGTGGGCCTGGTGAATTGTCTGTACCGAAGCGAACCAGCTCTGTCCATTGCCAGCAAGGTGGAGTCTCTGCTGATCTCCACCTTTCTTTTGCCATCCGGAATTCTCGGCTCCTATCTGATCGGGTTCCATTTTGCCTTCGGTGCCGCCATTGTTTTACGTCGTCAAGCCCTAGAAGACATTGGCGGATTTGAGGCGATCAAGGATCATCTGGCCGATGACCATCAGCTTGGCTACCTGATTGCAAAGGCGGGCTGGGACGTGGTATTGAGTCGCACTGTGGTGGCCAACCAACTGAACCAAGTTCGTTGGCATGATTTCTGGGATCGCCAATCCCGCTGGATGAGGGTGGCTTGGGTCTGCCGCAAAAGAGAATACCCGGGTTTGTTGATCACCTATTCCATTCCCCTGTCTTGTCTGCTCCTCCTGTTGTCCGGTTTTTCTGCGTTTGCGCTCTGGCTGTTTATCGGTTCGATTGGATTGCGCCTGACCATCGGTATCGTGTTCGCCCGCCTATTGGGTCATCCACAGCTACAACGTTGGGCGGTGCTATTGCCGATTGCCGACTTTTGCTTTTTTTTCCTTTGGATTGAAGCGATGTTCGCTACACGCGTGCGTTGGCGCGACGAAATATTCACATTGCTTCCGGACGGCCGGATGGTGCCGCAGTTGGAGGAAAAGGAACAGGAAGAGCTTCCCTAGGGTCCGCTGCTACCACCAGGACTCTTGACAGGTAAAGTATAATCTCTTTTATGAATGAACGTTCATTCACAAAAGATCATCAAACCAAAGAACGGATCGTACAGGCATCTCTGGCTGTTTTTGCGGAGAAAGGCTACCATGCCACCACGATCCAAGAGATTGCCCATCGCGCTGGTATCGCCGTGGGTACAATTTACATTCATTTTTCCAACAAAAGCGACTTGTTTCGCACTCTGATCCAATATGTGCTGGAGTCGATCCAGTCTTCGATCCAGGAACGCAATCGACAAGAGTTGGAACCGTGGCGCAGGCTGTGCAACGTCTTTGAGGTTTCCCTTGACCTGCTCGTGCAAAATGGGGATCTCTTCCGCATGATCCGACACCTACTTGCGGAAGGCGGTAGCGAAGATGGGAAACTGATCGCCTGGGGATGGGAAGCCGCGGAGGGTCTCAAACAAGATCTCTGTGCCCTAAACCCCACCCTCTCGCTCAAGTTCGCTCACGTGTCCGCGCAAATCTTGATTACGTTCCTTTTCTCCGTCTCCACCGGATTCATCGTCGGTCAACTGGAACTGGAGGATCCGGAAACACGGGAAATCCTGGTTCAGAATTACCGAGCATTGCTGAAGCAAGTGTTGGAATCTCCTGCAAACGTTGTGCAAGAAGGAGCGAAGATGTGAAAACGTGGCAACGGCGGCTGATTTGGATCGTGGTGATCGCTTTGATCGGAGGCGGAGCCTACTGGTTTTTTTTCATCCGTGGAACCGGGGGAAGCGGGACGGAACCGGTATTGATTCGTCCGGAACGGGGAAAGATCGTACAGGAATTGTCTCTTTCCGGCAGCGTATCCCTGTTGGACCAAATCAACATCAGTTCCCGCGTGACGGGAAAAGTGGCGACGATTTCCGTGCAAGCCGGAAACCAAGTGCTGGAGGGTCAGGAATTACTGATGCTGGATACGCGTGATCTGGACAACCAAATCGCCTTGGCCGGCGTCTCCTTGCAGAGTGCCCGGCTCCGATTGCAGCAGCTGGAAGAAGGATTGTCTGCCACCGATATCGCCCCGCTTCAAATCGCGCTGGACAAAGCCAGCAGCGATCAAATCGCCACCGCGGACAACCTGTCCCGCGTAAAGCAAAATGCGACCCTATCGGAATCGGTGGCTCAGGATGCCGTCAGTTCCGCGCAGCGTCGCCTGGAAGAGGCCAAACAGAACCTCACGCTGACTCAGGCCAACGTCGATAAATCCCTCGAGATTGCACAGACTGCGGCGGACAACGCGCAAGCGGACTACGACAAAGCCGCCAACAGCCAGCTCCAGGACGCCGCCAAGCGGAACCTGGTCTTGGCCGAGCAAAAGTTGGAAGCGCAGCGAATTGCCGGAGAGCAACAACTCGCTGCGGCTCAGGCTCAGGTCAATGCTACTGGCGACGCCCTCAATCAGGCCCAACAGGCCTTGGAACAGCGGCAATCTGCCAACCGGGATTTGTTGGTGGTGGCCGAGAACCAGGTCGTCGCGGCCGATTACGCCCTCAAGGCCGCGAAAGCCCAATACGATCAGAGGGTGGCGTCTCCCTCCGATACAACCTTGGCCCTACAACGGACCGCTATCGATCAAGCGCAGATCACGCTCGACAACCTGACCGGTCAACGCTCAGACGCCGTTCTGCGGGCGCCGATTCCGGGCACCGTGGGGACCGTGAATGTGAAAGTGGGTGACATGCTCGTGCCAAGCCTTCCCGCCTTGACGTTGGTGAATACGCAGGCGTTGGATATCATCGCCAGCGTGCCGGAAGTGAACATGGCGCAACTGCAGCCGGGGATGTCGGCGTCGATCAAGGCCGATGCGTTTCCCGATCGAATCTTTACCGCCACGCTTAGTACTATCAATCCGCTGGCTACGATCACAGCGGGAGTGGTGAACTACATCGCCCATTTCACCGCCACCGGAGAGGCCTCCACCTTGTTGAAACAAGGAATGACGCTTGACGTCAGCATTGTGGTGGCCGAAGCCGGCAATGCGTTGATCATTCCGCGATCTTCGCTCCGCGTTCTGCAGTCCAAATACAACGTGATGCGGTGGGACGGTTCAGCCCTGGTCGAGCAAGTGGTGGAAGTCGGCATCGTCAACGATCTTCAGGCCGAGATCCGGAACGGTCTGACCGAAAGCGACCAAATCGCCCTCTCGGCATCCGGCAAGAGTGGGACTACGGCACTGCAAATCCCGGGATTGCCCACTACCTCCTCCCCCAGCAAATAATAGATGGGCGACGTGATTGTCACCAAAAACCTGGTGAAGAACTATACCCTGGGCAAGGAGAGCATTGTGCGGGCCTTACGCGGCATTGGATTCACCGTCCAGGAAGGGGAATTTGTGGCGATCATGGGCCCTTCCGGATCCGGCAAATCGACTCTGATGCATATTCTCGGCTGCCTGGACGTGCCTACGTCCGGCCAGTACAAAATTGATGGCAACGATACCTCCAAAATGACGGACAATCAGCTCGCCAATTTGCGAAATCGTCAAATCGGTTTCGTATTTCAAAGTTTCAATCTGCTCCCCCGCACAACTGCGATCGAAAACGTCGAGCTGCCGTTGGTCTACCATGGGTCTCGCAACGCGCGGAAACTGGCCATGACAGCTCTGGAACGGGTGGGATTAGGAGACCGGATGCTTCACCGTCCCAACGAACTCTCGATCGGGCAGCAGCAGAGAGTGGCGATTGCCCGGGCCCTGGTGAACGATCCCTCCCTGATTCTGGCCGATGAACCGACCGGCAACCTCGACACCCGTTCTTCCGAGGAAGTGCTGGCCTTGATCCAATCCCTCAACCGGGAGGGGCGCACGATCGTACTGGTGACGCACGAACCGGATATCAGCCACCACGCCAAGCGCATGATTCGGCTGCTGGACGGGCAGATCGTGGTGGACCATGCGGTGGCCAATCCGCTCGATGCGCGTACGATTCTAAGCTCACTGCCACCAGAGGAGAAACAATGAGGCTCCTGCGCAGCTTTGAAATGGCCTGGAGAGCGCTGTTTCATAACAAAAGCCGTGCCATCCTGACTATGCTCGGAGTGATCATCGGCGTGTCAGCGGTGATGATGATGTTGTCGCTGGGAGGCGGTGCGCAAATCCTGGTCACAGACCAGATCCAATCTCTGGGATCCAACCTGCTGCTTGTTTTCGCCGGCCAGATCACGTCGGGGGGTGTGCAGACAGGGGGAACCAACACCCGGTTGAGCATTCAGGATGCCGATGCCATCGCATTCGTTCCCGGTGTGGTAGCCGCGGTCCCTTCCATCAGCCGGCCGGCGCAAGTGGTTGCCGGCAATCAGAATGCCAGCACCACCGTCCTTGGCACCAAGGCGGAGTACGAACAAGTGCTCAATTCGCCCGTCGAACGAGGCAGTTTCTTCAGTCAAGCGGAAGTGGAGCGGTGGGAACGAGTCGCCGTGCTGGGGCCGTCGGTGGCAACCAAACTATTCCCGGACGAAGACCCCATCGGGCAAGACATCCTGATCACCGTCAGCAACATCGCCGGTGGCAACCAGAATGCCGTCCGCGTTTCCTTCCGGGTGATTGGGGTCCTCATTTCCAAGGGGGCAGCGGGATTCATCAATCGGGACGATCAGATCATCATCCCCATCACCACGGCGCAGAAACTTCTCTTCGGCGTCCGCCACGCCGGCTCGATTGCAGTGCAGGTGGAGGATACCCGCAGCATGAATGACGTGGCAGTGGAAATCGGGGCAATGCTTCGTCTCCGCCACAACTTGGCTGCCGACAAGCCGGACGACTTCATGATCTTCAGCCAACAGGACCTGTTGGGTACATTGAGCACCATTCTTGGCTACTTCACGATTCTCCTGGCCGGAATCGCCGGGATTTCCTTATTGGTGGGAGGGATTGGCATCATGAACATCATGTTGGTGTCCGTCACCGAACGTACGCGGGAGATCGGCCTGCGCAAGGCAATCGGTGCCTTGAGGCGGGACATTACGTTCCAGTTCCTGGTGGAAGCGATCCTGCTTTCCACCACGGGGGGAGCGATCGGCATCCTGCTGGGATTTCTCGGTTCCTCGGCCATCGCTTCGGCGGCTGGATTTCCGGCAGTGATCACCCCCACTTCTGTTCTACTGGGTTTCTTGTTCTCCATGGCCGTGGGAGTGTTTTTCGGGTTCTACCCGGCTCGCCGCGCCGCCAATCTGAATCCGATCGACGCCTTGCGCTACGAATAAACTGCCTGTGGTATAATTTGCCTGAAATTTGGCTTGAATCCAATAGGAAGGCGGTTCTGCAATCATGATTGCCCTCTGGATCATCCTAGGAGTTCTGGTTTTGCTCATTTTGTGGGCGATCGGCATTTACAACGGGCTGATCACGCTCAAACGAAGGATCGAGAATGCCTGGAGTCAAATCGATGTCCAACTGAAACGCCGTTATGACCTGATCCCCAACCTGGTCAATTCGGTCAAGGGGTACATGAAATTCGAACAAGATACCTTGACCAAAGTGGTGGAGGCACGGGCTAAAGCCGTCAGTGCCACGTCCATCCCGGATAAAATACAGGCGGAGGGAGTCCTGACCCAGGCTCTGCGAGGCCTACTGGCTGTCGTGGAAGCCTATCCGGACTTGAAAGCCACCCAGGAAGTGACCAGCCTGATGGAGGAACTGAAGAACACGGAGAATCTGATTTCGTTTTCGCGTCAGTTCTACAACGACAACGTAATGAGCTTCAATACGCGGATCTCGATTTTCCCTTCCAACATCCTGGCGAACATGTTTAACTTCAAAACCCAACCTTTCTTCGAGATTGCAGACGCCACAGAACGGCAAACTCCCAAGGTAGACCTCACCGCCTAGATGGCCGTTATCCAGTTTTACGAGGAAGAGCGCCGGAACGTCCGGAAAAGCTACCTGTTGGTATTTCTCTTTACCCTGATGATGGGCGGTTTCGGCCTCCTCATCGATTATTTATTCAGCACGGGGCCTTGGTTCACCCTGGTTTTTTTAGGAATCGCGCTGATCCAGGTATTGATCGGCGTATTCTCCGGACCGAGCCTGGTTCTGGCTTCCACCGGAGCCAAACCGGTCGACATCCGCAATCCGGAACACAAACAATTGGAAAACATCGTGAATGAGCTTAGCGTGGCCACCGGATTGCGACCAACGCCAAAAGTGTATTATATCCCCAGCGACCCGACGATCAATGCCTTCGCTACCGGATTGAAAAAAGACAAAGCCTTTGTCTGCGTAACCGAGGGTCTCATGCACAATCTGAGCCGGGAGGAAACCCAGGGCGTCCTGGCCCATGAACTGAGTCATGTCCACAATCAGGACATGCTCTACATGACGCTTCTCTCCGCTATCGTGGGCGCGGTGGTGATCATTCAAATCTTCGCCTTTCGCGGCGGGCTCCAGGCCCTGGCCTTCAGCGGAGGTTCCCGTAATAAGGACTCGGGCTGCGGTTACGCCGCGGTATTCCTGCTGGCCGTCGGATTGGCCGCTACCGTATTTGCTTTCCTGGGCCGATTGATCCTTCTGGCCGTCTCCCGCCAGCGGGAATATTTGGCGGACGCCCATGCGGTGGAGATCACGCGCAACCCCAACGGTCTTTCCTCCGCTCTGAGAAAAATCGCGCTGGTTCCCGTCCGCTCCAAGGCAGCCAACATTGCCACGGCATCCTTGTTCATGGCTGACCCGCTGAAACGAGCGGTGAACGAGCGGTCGGGTTTCTGGGCGAACTTGTTCAGTACGCATCCACCCCTCTACATTCGGATCGCGCGGTTGGAAGCCAAAAGTCCGGATCAGGTGATTCGCGAGTTGAGCGCGGGGGAGGCGCAACCCCCGAATCCGGGAACGTAGAGGATCGACCGCAAGAATAGCGCATGGCCGACCAAGGTAAACTTCAAGCGCAGAACCCACCGAACCTGATAGTCACGACCTCCGTCCTGCAAGAGGATGAAGCGCGCTACCCAATTTTGGTGGATCAAATTCCCGCCGCGATTTACATCAGTGCCATTGATGAAACCAGCAGCCCCCTCTTTCAAAGTCCCCAGTTTGAATTCATGTTCGGTTTTTCCGCCGCGGATTGGCGGGCGAACCCGAACCTCTGGGCGGAATGCTTGCACCCGGAGGACCGTGCCCGAACGATCAGCGAACGCCTTCGGACCAATGCCACCGGCGAACCGTTTCGGATGGAGTATCGTTTCCTGGCGAAAAACGGGTCGGTCGTCTGGGTCAGGGATGAAGCGGTCATCATCCGGGATGCCGAGGGGAATCCGCTGCACTGGCAGGGCGTGATGCTGGACATCACGGCGCAAAAACGATCGGAGATGGTCCAGGAATCGATTTACCGGATTTCGGAAGCCGCACATGCCACCCGGAATCTAGGTGAGCTTTTTTCCTCCATTCACCAGATCATCAGCAGCCTGATGCCCGCGTCGAACTTTTACATCGCCCTCTACGATCCCACCAGCCAGACGCTGAGCTTCCCCTACTTCCAAGACGAATTCGATGAAAACCCGCAAAGAAAGAAGATGGGCCGCGGCCTGACGGAATACATATTGCGCACGGGTTTCCCGCTGTTGGCTTCCCCGCAGATCTTTGATGCGCTGGTAGCACAGGGAGAGGTGGAAAGCGTGGGTGCCCCCTCCATTGACTGGATGGGCGTACCTCTGAACGCGAGCGGACAAACTCTGGGAGCGATGGTAGTGCAATCGTACACCGAGGGCGTGCGATTTCAGGCGGAGGATCTTCAGATCCTGGATTTCGTCTCCAAACAGGTGGCGATGGCCATCGCCCGAAAGCGGAGTGATGAGGCTCTGAGCGCGAGCGAAGCCCTCTACCGGAGCGTGGTGGAAACCACGCCCGACGCCATCGTGTTGATTGATTTGGACGGGAAGATCCGCATGGTCAACCAGAGGACCGCCTCGATGTATGGGGTGGAGTATCCGGGACAGATGATCGGCAAAGAGAGCTCGCAGATCATCGCCCCGGAGGACCGCGAGTCGGTGGGCTCCATGATTCGGGAAGCATTCGTCCAAACGAAGGCTCTCAGCATGGAATGCCTGATGTTACGGCAGGATCAGACTTGTTTTTGGGTAGAGTTGAGCATCTTGCTGATCCGAAACCCGCAGGGAGAACCGGAATCGATCCTGGGATTGGCACATGACATCACCCAACGCAAGCAGACCGATGAGATGTTGCAACAACGAATTCGCTTTGAAACGCTGGTCACCACCATCTCATCCAATTTCATCAACCTGGCCATCGGGGATGTGAATCGCGAAATCCAACGCGCGCTACAGCAAATCGGGCAATTTGCCGAGGTCGACCGCAGCTACCTGTTTCTTTTTTCACCGGACCTGGAACGGCTGACCAACACCCACGAATGGTGCGCCCCGGGAATCACGCCATACATCGACCAACTGCAAGATATCCCTTCCGATCGATTCCCCTGGCTGATGAACCAGTTGCGACAGCTTGACACCATCTACCTTCCTCGGGTAGCCGATCTGCCGGACGAAGCGCGCAATGAGAGAGAGGAATGCCTCGCTATGTCGATCCGTTCCCTCCTATTGGTACCCATCAGCTACGGAAACGTGCTGGAGGGATACCTTGGTTTTGATGCCGTTCGCAGCGAAAAACGGTGGACGGAACAGGTCATCGCTTTGCTCAAGATTGTCGGCCAGGTGATCATCAACTCCCTCAAGCGAAAGCAGGGAGAACAGAACCTCCGCCAGAGCATTGACCAACTGCAGTTGACCGTGGCGGGTACGGTGCAAGCGTTGGCTTCCACCGCGGAAATCCGCGATCCGTATACGGTCGGTCACCAGAATCGAGTCGCTCAGTTGGCCTGCGCCATCGCTCGTGAGTTGGACATGCCGGAAGACCAAGTGGAGGGATTGCGCATCGCGGGCGCCCTGCACGATTTGGGGAAGATCTACATTCCCACCGAAATCCTGACCAAACCCGGA